>DASPNN010000653.1:0-8200 GCA_035626495.1 Chryseosolibacter sp. | reverse complement strand
TTGAAGTTTTCAAATTCCGACAGGTTTTGAATACGTCGGGTGCCGATGTTCATTTTGTGAAGACCAATTCGTCCCCCAAGAAGTATCATTGAATCCCTCACGACCAGATTGCGAAACATGTTATAGTAAAAGATTTCTTCGTACGCCAGTTTGATATCCCTGTCAAATTGAAAGAGGTGCAGCCGGCCCAATGCCCAGACCGACTGATCTTTGGTCTCATAAAAATCCCCGGCATTCATATTTTCAAATACATGTTTGAGGCGGAATGACGGATCGAAGACAGCGATGGCCGCGTGACCAGAAATCCAGAAGTTTTGTCTCGAATCACAAAAAACAGCCATGACGCTATAACCGAATGATTTGCTGTGCAGAATGGTGGCGGATTTCTTATCGTAGAACCGGACAACCCCGTTCTTATCACCGACTATGATGTGTTTATTCGAAGAATTTACCGATTTGATCTTTGCCAGGTCCGGCATCTTAAAATGCGTGATCGTGAAATTCGGCACGTGGTATACACCATTTTCGATTGTGGAGAACCACATTCCGCCACTGTTGTCCTGGTGAACTTTTGTGACCGACTTGTCCTTCAGGAAATCAAGGGTCCACGGGTCTGAAAATTGCGTGTCCGAATACCGCGCAATGCCTCCTTTGAGGTAGCCTACCCAAAAGTTTCCGTCGCGGTCAGTCGAAAGACTAATGATGGGATCTTTCGATATCAGCGGCCGGCGGAGTTTTCCGTTGTCGTACTCAAACAAGTCGTTATAAGCAGAGAAATATAGTTTTCCCCGCCAATATATATCTGCAACTACCTGGCTGATGTATGCCGGCGAATCAATCTTGACAGGAAAACTTTTTTCGTTAATCAAAATCTGTTCGAGACGCGACACCCAGCGTGTGGCTGTAATGACGAGTGCCTTGCCGTCCCTGATTCGAACCTGAAGTGATTTCTTTTGGGCTTCGCTGTCCAGGGTATCGACCGTCAGCCTGCCCATTGAGTCGATGAGACCCTCGCGATTTCTGGCGGTGAACCACAATTCTTTATTTTTTGAAATGTGCTCGAACTGGATCAGCCCATTGCCAACCACCTTTGCAAGTAAATTGTTGTGTTCGTAAGGTTTGATGACGCCATTTTCCAGATAACATAATTTGCCGGAGTAGGTTCGAAACCAAAGTCGACCGTCATCATCCTCGATGAAGTTGAACACAACCGGATCGGTTAATCCGTCTTTTACCTGGAGGATTTTCATTTCCTGTCCATCAAAACGAACGACCCCATTGTCGGTGCCAAACCAAAGGAAGCCGTTCCGGTCTTCGACAATATCGTAAACCTCTGAACTCGGCATACCTTCCGGGATGTCGTAGTTTGTGACTGTGAAGGGTTGTGCGCCCACCGCAGTTATCCAAAAGACCCCGAGAATATATGTGATCAGGCGAGACATTTTTTCAAGATAGATAATTTGAGCTCACTGCGCGCGTCCGAAGATAGAACTACCGGTTGTTTGCGGGCCGGAGCTGCCGATAGGCGCGGATGTATTGTGTAACATAAAAAAATAAAAAACTGAAAATCAGCATGATGCATGGGCGACTACCTCAAAGTAGGTACAAAAAGGGCCGTAGGGTTTGCAGGATGGGAGTCGTTTTCGCGTGCGCTGAACGGCGTCGATCCATATTTTGGGCGGGATCTATATTTTACGCGGATGGAATCAGTGACGGACTTGTTTCTTTAAAAAGACGTCTTTGTTTTCCCTAGGATGCGATTGATCATTTCAAGCAATATCTTTTCGTTGTTCTCTGCGTTTAAATCGGCGGCGGCACGGGCGGCGTTGAGTTTGAATTTTTCGATTTCAACGGTAGAAAGTTTTTTCAGCGCACCAGCAAGAGAATTTGCTGAAAAGTCAGTCGAAATAACACCGATTTGATATTGACTTACGATTTCGGCCATCTCCGGAGTTGGACCGATGGCGATGCCTAGCCGGGCCTGCAAAAAATCAAAGAGTTTGTTAGGCAGGGTGTTCCTGTAGTTGAAGTTTACCGGTGGCAAGAGAAAAACGCCGATGTCGTATTGGTTGAGAGCCTTGACGATTTCGCTGCCGGGGAGGGGAGGCAGGATGCGGATCCGTGGATCCCTTGCCGCCTGATGTGTCAATTCCCGGATGTAGTCGGCCGTTTGTTTCGAAGCAAAACCCGGTTTCAACAAATACATGTCCAGCGAGAACCTCGCATCGAGGGTTTGCATCATTTCGATCATCAGGTGAAGATTTCGCGATGGTGTCGCAATTCCATGGTGAACGAGACGAATTCGTCCGTCTGTCACTGGCGAGGGATTTACGTCAACATAATTGTTGGCGTTAGTGATCACCGTTGGCATCACGCCGAAATGTTTGTGGTATTCGACGGCGAGCATCCTGCCCACGGTAGTCATGCCGGCGACACGGGGAATGTATTTGCGGCACAGCCAGACATTAAATCGCTGAAAAAAAATCCGCCACATGAGTTTATTTTCAAAATGGCGGGGGGCATACTCGTGCGCGTCAAAAAAGACGGGGGCCGATTTAGCCAACTCGAAGGCTATTGGCAGCGTTTCGACGTCGTTTGCGACGATGAGGTGGTATGTCTCTCCCTTCAATGCGCCAGACAAGTATTGACCGTAGTGGTGCAGAATATGATGCGCTTTGCGATAGAGCCCAACCAGCAGAAAAAAGCCTGACACGGACTTTCTCCAGAATGTAAGTCTCGCCGGCGGGAGAGTCACAACGTTATAGTCGGGGCCGGCAGGAGCTCCGAAACAGGCAACAGTGACCTGAAAATGTTTTTTTAAAGCCTCCACCTGGCGCCGGACGCGTGCATCTTGCGCCAGGTTGCTCAGCACAATTATCAGGATCTTTTTTTTCATAGTTTCACAGTGCGCCCGGGGTTTTCTTTCAGGAAGTCGCCCCAAGATTTCTGTTTCGACCTCGCTGTGCCATTTTGGAAAAAGTGGCAAACTGCGACGGCCAACGCATCGGTCGCGTCCAGCAACTTTGGCAGTTCGCGGATCAACAACAACGTCATCAGCATCCTGGCAACCTGCTCCTTCGAGGCATTGCCATTTCCCGTAACGGCCTGCTTTACCTTGCGCGGTGCATACTCAACGATGGGTATTTCCCGAAACAATGCCGCCGCCATCGCGACCCCCTGGGCGCGGCCCAGCTTCAACATCGATTGTACATTCTTTCCGTAAAAAGGCGCCTCCAACGCAACCTCGTCCGGATGATATTCTTCAACCAGGTTAAGTACTCTCTCAAAAATTTTTTTAAGCTTCAATTCGTGTCCTTTATACTTACTCAAATGGATCACACCGTACTGGACCAGCTCGAGTTTTGATCCACGAACGCAAATAATCCCATAACCCATCACGGTCGTTCCGGGGTCAAGGCCGAGAATGATTTTTTCCTTTTGAATTTTTCCCACGGGGTTAAAGATAGCGATATCGCCTGGGTCACCCACTATTGTGGATTTTAAAACACTGCGCCCCCTAAACTTTCATGACTTCGTTCGCTCTTTGGTGGCCGTAAAATTATCAAATTGCGATCATGTTGGTCGTCCTTGCAATAGTTTTCGTCCTCTACCTTCTTTTTGTGATCGTCCTGTATGCAGGATTTACGCGGGCGGTAAAACCCGTGATCCCCGACGCCGGGGAGCGTTTTATCACAGTCATTGTCCCGGCCAGGAATGAGGAACAGCACATTCGGCATGTCCTGCACGACCTGGCCCGTCAGCAATACAATAATTTCGAGATCATCGTGGTGGACGATCACTCAGATGACGGCACTGCGGCCGAGGTGGCCTTGGCCCGCTCGCCGAAAATCAAATGCATCAAAAATGAAGGATCGGGAAAGAAACACGCTATCACCAGCGCCGTCTCGGTTTCAAGGGGTTCCGTGATAGCAACAACCGATGCGGACTGTTCGGTGCCACTAGGCTGGCTTGCTTCGATCAACAGAAGCTTCGCTGACGGGCGGCCACAGATGGTGATCGGCGCGGTAGCCATGGAAGGCGCTGAAACAACTTTCTCACATATGCAACAGCTCGAGTTCGCAGCCCTCATCGGCAGTGCCGCGGCGTGCTGCGCGAACGGATTTCCGGTAATGTGCAATGGCGCCAACCTGGCTTTCACGCGCGAGGCGTTTGTTTCGGTCGGTGGCTTTAATGGTAACTTTCATATTGCGTCTGGCGATGATGAGTTTCTCATGCGGAAAATAGCGGAACGCAACCGGCAGGAGATCCGCTTTATGGCTGACCCACAGTCGGTGATCAGGACCAAACCGGCGTCCTCGTGGGCGGCATTCTTTCAGCAACGGCTGCGCTGGGCGGGGAAATGGAAAAGCAATGGTTCCTGGACGGCGCGGTTGCTTGCCGTTTTTATCCTGATTGTTCAACTGGCCACGATTGTTTCGCTTTATCGGCTTGTTTTTTTCCAGGAAATATTCCAGGCAGCGTTCCTGGTTTCACGGCTTGCGGCAGATGCCTTGCTTGTCAGCCGGTTCTGTAAATTCCTCCGAATACAGTTTCACAGGCTCGCCTTTGTGCTGTTATTCGCCGTTTACCCATTTTACGTGGTCTATACGGGCATTATTGCGCAATTCACTACCTACGAATGGAAGGGTCGAAGGTATTGACGGGTGGGGTTCATATCCCGCTGATTTTTTGTGAAGGGTATAGGTGTCATAAAAACCGGATTACCAATCAACAAATAATGCGGATGGCGGGCACGAAATCTCTACTATCCGATGGTTGCGACCTGACTTGCGTTTCTCTTTCACACGAGAAAAAATCCAATGCCATTTTATTCATACCTTTGCCCCTTGATGTCATATGGCTGAACTGGATCTCAAGAAACAATTTGAAATTAAAGAGCTGGAGCTCAACGCGCTGCTGGAGATCACTCAGGCGATCAACAGCAACCTGCCTGAAGAGTCATTGTACAAGATCTACAACTTCACGCTGCGGTCAAACCTCAACATCAAGAAACTCGCCCTTTTTGTCCTTGATGAAGATTGGAGCTGCAAGGCAAGTTTCGGAACGGACAATCAGTTTCACCGCACAAAGCTGCTGCCTGAATTGAAGACGATACAGGACATCACCCACTTAAAGGAGTTCGATGAGTGCGCCTTTACGGAGTTTGATATCGTTATCCCCGTCACACACAAAAGCGATACACTTGCACTGGTTTTTGTTGGAGGTCTTGATAAGAACGACCCCCGTTATGAGAACGAAGATGGTATCCGTTTTATACAGGCCTTGAGTAACATCATCATCGTCGCGATTGAAAATAAGAAGCTTGCACGTAAACAACTTCAGCAGGAAGCATTTCGCAAAGAGCTCGAGATTGCCAGCGATGTGCAGCAGTTTCTTTTCCCGGAAAGACTGCCGTACACGGATCATCTCAAGATCGAGGCAAGCTACCTGCCTCACGACCGGGTGGGCGGAGATTATTATGATTATGTACCAATTAATAAAAACCAGTTTCTCATTTGCATAGCCGACGTGAGCGGGAAGGGAATACCAGCCGCGCTGATGATGTCAAATTTCCAGGCATCGCTCCGAACGTTATTGAGGCAGACTCCCAACCTGACGGACATTATCGAGGCTTTGAATTACCAGGTGCTGGAGAACACAAAAGGCGAAAAATTTATTACTTGTTTCGCCGCCATTTATGACATCCGGCTGAAAACGATGGTGTATGTGAACGCAGGACATAATCCGCCGATCCTGTTTGACAAAAAAAACGAGTACCGGCTGCTCGAGGATGGGTGTACCGTATTGGGGGCGATGCATCCCCTGCCGTTTCTCAATGAAGGGTTCATTACCGACCTTGACGAATTCCTGCTCTTTTGTTACACCGACGGCGTAATCGAAACATTGAATGAGAGCGGAAATGAATTTGGACTTGAGGCGCTTCTGGAGTATTTCAAGCAAGACCACACCTACATGAAAGATCTGAAGCTGATCCACCAGGATATCATCGTAGCCCTTGACACTTTCAAAGGCAAGAATGGCTATCACGATGATATCACCATGCTTACTTGTCGTGTGGGATGATACCGGTCAGGACTCCTTTTTTTCTCCCGTATGTTTATCCATCGTTGGTCTGGCGGGTCAATACTTCAAAAAACGAATTATTTCTCTCTTTTGATGACGGACCGGTTTCAGGCCCCACCGAGTTTGTCCTGGACACGCTGCGGGATTACGAATCGAAGGCAACTTTTTTTTGCATTGGCGATAACATTCGCAAATACCCGCAAATATTTCAGAAGGTGCTTGCGGGTGGCCACACCGTTGGAAATCACACTTATAATCACCTCAACGGCTGGAAAACACCGCTGGCGGAGTACATTCGCAATATTGACCAATGTACCGACCAGATCCGTCAACACACCGAAGGTATTCCGCCAGATGGCAAGATGTTGTTCAGACCGCCTTATGGCCGTGTGACTTTCCGGGAGATCCGGGCGCTGACCAGTTATCAGATCGTGATGTGGGATGTGCTCACAAAAGACTTTGATTCGAGCGTCCCGGGCGAGACCTGCCTGCGGAGATCGATTCTTGCGACCCGCCGGGGTTCAATCATTGTTTTTCACGATAGCATGAAGGCCGAACGGAATTTGCGATTCGTCCTGCCCCGCTTTCTTGCACACTTCAGGGAAAAGGGGTTCGTATTCAAGCCACTGGACTTATGAAAAGGGTCTTGGTCACTCCACTGGACTGGGGCCTTGGCCATGCGACACGCTGTATCCCTGTCATACAGCAGCTACTTGGCCGCAATCACGAGGTGATGCTCGGCGGCGACGGTGGATCCTTCGAGCTTCTGAGAAAAGAGTTTCCTCAACTGCATGCCATTTCACTCCCGGGTTATCGACCGGAATACCCGGCCAATGCATCTATGGCATGGAAAATGGCGACCCAACTTCTCAAATTCGCCTCCGTCATCCGCCGTGAGCACGCAATGGTTCGGCAAGTCGTGCGCGACTTCGGCATCGACGCAATCGTTTCGGACAATCGATACGGCTGCTGGTCGCGCGACGCGACTTCAATACTGATCACCCATCAAAGCAATGTCCTGATGCCGCGGCGGTTCGGTTGGCTTGCGCCAGCCGTGCGTTACCTTGTCCACGAACGGATCCGCAAATTTGATTCGTGCTGGCTGCCCGACTTCCCGGACAAGAGGCTGTCGGGCATTCTGACTGACTTTGGCAGCGCAGACGGCCGGCCGGATATGCGGTTCATTGGGCCCATATCCCGGTTTCGCCGTACTGAAAATGCGGCGGTACGCTATGACATTCTCGCGATTATCTCCGGGCCCGAACCTCAACGGACGATCTTCGAAAACCTACTCGTCGGGCAGCTTCAAAAAAGCAACCTGCGTTACTTCGTCGTGCGTGGCGTTCCCGGATCAGCGGCGGCGCGCTTTTCGGACAAAATGTGCGATTACATGGTGACCGAGGAATTGCAGCAAATGATCGCGGCGGCACGGATCGTTGTCTGCAGGAGCGGTTATAGCAGTGTGATGGATCTTGCAACGTTGGGGAAAAAAGCAATTTTTGTCCCGACGCCTGGACAGACCGAACAGGAGTACCTGGCCAGCGAACTAAAAAGAAGCGGGATTGCCTATTCGATATCGCAAAAAGATTTCGATCTTCGATTGGCCCTGCAGGAGAGTGAAAAGTACTCCGGTTTTACCGGCTTCGATGACAGCAATCGGCTTCTTGAGCAGACGATCGCTGAAATGTTCGGGTGAGTGTCCTGATCGAACTATGAAATATTTCTTTTACAGCTTCGTATACGCGTTTAAGGGAATTTATGCCGCCTTCCGGGAACAAAGGAGTCTTTGGGTCGAAGGGCTTGCCGCAGTGGCCGTGGTAATCGCAGGATTCTACTTTAACATAACCGCAACGGAATGGTTACTTGTCGTCTTCTCTATCGGACTCGTTATCAGCCTGGAGATGATCAATACCGCGATCGAAGATCTGGTTGACCTCGTGACGTCTGAATGGAAGCCCCTCGCCGGAAAGATCAAGGATGTGGCGGCCGGCGCGGTTCTCATTGCCGGCGCGGCCGCCCTGATCGTCGGGATTATTATTTTCTGGAAATACTTTTTCTGATCACACTGTGGGAAATTTCCAGGGTGCGCGATACTCGGGTTTCACATACGCATTCG
>DASPNN010000652.1:0-3549 GCA_035626495.1 Chryseosolibacter sp. | reverse complement strand
AGAATTCACATCCTTTGGCAGGGAAGTATAGGAGGTGCTGACAATCTCGCTATTGCCCAGCAGCTGCCGGGTGGTGATTGTAAGTTTTTGCCCGCGTTCTACGACAATGTCGGGCAGCATTTCCTGAATCCTGATCTTGGGACCCTGCAGATCCTGAAGAAGGGAGACGCTGCTGCCCAGTTCGGCATTGATTTCGCGTACCGCCTTGATCACTTTGAGATGATCTTCATGCGAGCCATGGGAAAAATTGAGACGAAACACATCGACGCCTTCCCTGACAAGGGCGCGCAACGTTTCTTTATTGTTCGAGGCAGGACCGACGGTAGCAACGATCTTTGTCTTATTATAAGAAACTTTGTCGTACATAGGTTTTCAGTAAACAGTAAGGTTTGAAGGTATATGATGAATAGCGGAGTGCATCAGAAAATGAAATTTGATCTGGACTTCAGTCCTTCCAGGGAGATCGGGGCAACAAACTGAATGGAAGGCACCGACTTGATCAAATCAATCAGGTTGTGCTCAGTGTGCTTTTCATTCATGGCCGCCAAAATTATAAAATCATAATGAGGAAATTCAGGGATTAGGAAATACTTTCCTTCATCTTGTTCATGGGGTCTGTTTTTAAAGAGTTTCAAACGATTGAGCGCCGTTTCAAACGAGTAATAAGAAAAGGTCTTTTCGAGTTCTTTTTTAAATCCGACCACGAGATCCGGTTGCTTGATCAGGTTGATACCCAGGGTCTGATTTAATTCCCAGGCGAGCTTATAACCGCGTGCCGCCGAAGAGACGCCGAGCAATTCAAAGTCAAATTCATAATCGATGAGCAGCTTGTTCTTCTTCATTTTTAGGGTCAAAAACCGCGTTTTCAGGCCAATCTGCCAAGATCAAAAAAGTTTGACAATATTGCAGCAAATCTCTTTCTTTGCAGAGATTTTTAAATCTCTAAACCGAAAAAACATGTCTGAAATCGCACAAAAAGTAAAACAGATCATCATCGAGAAACTTGGTGTCGAAGAATCTGAAGTTACTCCTGAGGCCAGCTTTACGAACGACTTGGGAGCGGATTCACTCGACACCGTAGAACTTATTATGGAGTTCGAAAAAGAGTTCAATATTTCAATTCCAGACGACCAGGCTGAAAATATCTCCACTGTCGGCCAGGCTATCTCATACCTCGAACAGAATGTAAAGAAGTAATTTGATCACGTTCTTAAAACACAACCACACCCCTTCCGAACATGACATTGAAGCGAGTAGTCGTTACAGGACTTGGTGCACTCACGCCGATCGGCAATACCCTTCGGGAGTATTGGGATGGGCTGAAAGCAGGTATCAGCGGAGCCGCACCAATTACGCGCTTTGATGCATCGAAATACAAGACAAAGTTCGCCTGCGAGGTAAAAAACTTCGACATCGGCAGCTTTATGGACCGTAAAGAGGCCCGCAAGATGGACCCGTTTACGCAGTATGCCATGGTGGCGGTTGATGAAGCCATAAAAGACTCCAACCTCCCGTTGGCTGAATTAAACCCCAACCGCGTTGGCGTGATCTGGGGTTCAGGAATCGGGGGGTTGCTTACTTTTCAGGAGGAGGTAAAATCCTACGCAAAGGGTGACGGAACGCCCAGGTTCAACCCCTTCTTCATTCCTAAGATGATCCCTGACCTCAGCGCCGGTCATATCTCTATCAAGTACGGATTCAGAGGCCCTAACTACGTCACCGTATCCGCATGTGCCTCTTCAACGAATGCCCTGTATGACGCCTTCACATTTCTCAGGCTTGGAAAAGCAGACATTATCATTTCCGGCGGCTCCGAAGCCGCCATTTGTGAAGCCGGCGTTGGAGGATTCAACGCCTTGAAGGCCCTCTCTGAGCGTAACGACGACCCGTCGAGCGCATCGCGCCCGTACGATAAGGACCGGGACGGATTTGTGCTGGGCGAGGGGGCCGGGGCCCTCATTCTCGAAGAATACGAACACGCCAAAAAGCGCGGCGCCAAGATATATGGTGAAGTGCTCGGCGGCGGCATGTCTGCCGACGCGTACCACATCACCGCCCCCCACCCGGAAGGCGCTGGTATTATCCAGGTGATGTACAACGCCCTCGAGGACGCCAACATCACAGCCGACCAGATAGATTATGTTAACACCCACGGCACATCCACCCCGCTGGGTGATATCGGTGAGATTCGCGCTATCCAGAAAGTGTTCGGCGACCACGCTTATAAAGTCAACATCAGCTCGACAAAATCCATGACCGGACACCTCCTCGGAGCAGCCGGCGCTATTGAAAGCATTGCGTGCTTGCTTGCCATTAATGAGTCGGTCATACCACCCACGATCAACCATTTTACCGATGATCCGGATCTGGACCCAAGGCTTAACATGACTTTCAACACCGCGCAGCAACGCAACGTGAACATCGCGCTCAGCAACACGTTTGGTTTCGGCGGCCACAACTTCTCTGTGATTTTCAGGAAAATCTGAGACGTCGACCGCTGCGCAGATCGCAACGGAATCGCTGTCCCTACCATAAATGGCGAATATTGCTAAATTAGCATTGGCTTAAATGTAAAGATTCGCTTGGTCTGGAAAATTCTTAAGATACCTAAGAACAAAAGCGCGAACGATCAGAAGCTGATCAGGGCAATCCAGAATATTGCGGGTATTTCGCCTTCCAACCTTGCTTTGTACCGGCTTGCTACTGTCCACAGCAGCATTGCAAAAGAGAACGACCACGGATTCAAAGAATCCAACGAACGGCTGGAGTACCTCGGCGACGCAATTCTTGGCGCGGCTGTCGCCGACTACCTGTTCAAAAAGTTTCCGTACAAACCCGAAGGATTCCTCACCGAAATCAGGTCCCGGCTTGTAAACCGTGAAGCCCTCAACCAGCTTGCAAAGAAAATCGGTGTCGGGAACATTGTTCAATTCGATCACAAGAATTCGCATTTGCAACAGGTAATACTCGGCAATACCCTGGAGGCAATTGTTGGAGCGATTTACCTCGACAAGGGCTACCTGCGAACAAGAAAATTCGTCATCGACAAACTGATAGCTCCAAACTACGATCTGGAAGAGCTGGTGAACTCCAACTCGAATTTCAAGAGCAAAATCATCGAATGGGCCCAGCGCGAAGGCAAAGAAGTTAGGTTCGAAATACTCGGCGTAAAGAAAGCAAAGAACCACAAGGAATTCACAGCACAGGTCATGGTCAACAATGAAGCGATGGGGACCGGGTACGGAAACAGCAAAAAGAAAGCTGAACAGGATGCCGCCCTTAAGACGTGCGAGCTACTCGACCTTTTTAAAGATGAATAAACAGCACCAGTCTGCCGAACCGCCAGCACCTCCCGGGCGTTAATACATCAACATGAAAATCGCAGGAGCTACCGTCAACCAGATCCCCCTTGACTGGAAAAACAATACTGAAAACATCATCGACGCCATCCAGGCTGCGAAAGGCCAGCACGTCGATATCCTTTCCCTGCCGGAACTGTCTATTACAGGATACGGATGCGAAGATCTTTTTCTCAGTGAATGGGTCGCC
>DASPNN010000651.1:0-10835 GCA_035626495.1 Chryseosolibacter sp. | reverse complement strand
TGAAATTCATCCGGGTCAGGATAATTCCCGACTCGATTTTATGCCGCGCGCTCAGTTTGTAATTGAATGTGCTTGTCCCGATGATCGAAGACTTGCTGATTGAACCTTTTTCGACCGGATAAAATTGTCCGTTCTCCCCCGGTATCGCCCACTGGTACGTGTTGTCGGTGCCCGTGGCCGCTAAAGATGAACGGAGAAATATGTTTTCGCTGATTTGGAAAGTATGTGTAAAGCCGAGGACTCCCATTTTATTCCGACCATTGAATTTTCCGATGGTGAGGTCTTCATCCTCTTCATCTTTTTCTTCGGTGTCGATCCCGCTGATGCCGCCGAGGCCGAAAAGCGCGAAATGATGCTTGCCGCTTACGGGTACTTGAAGTTTAAAGGAAAGATCCTGGTATCTTGGCACCCCGCCGAAATCCACAATACCGGCGCGGTCGAGCAAGTCAAGCGCCGAGTAGCGGTAATTTGCAAGGTACGATGCCCGTGATCCTTGGTCGAAGGGCCCTTCTGCTGTTACGTCCAGTCCAAGGGTACTGACCGAAGCTGTATATTCATGCTGTTCGTTGTTTCCGCTCTTTAGTCGCATATCGAATACGCCAGACGTTGCATCTCCGTATTCGGCAGCAAATGCACCGGTAAAGAAGTCAGAATTGCTGAGCATTTTGCTGCTCAGTGCGTTGATCGGTCCCCCCGTTGAGCCTTCGCCTGCGAAATGATTGGGATTGGGTATGGCGATTCCCTCCAACCGCCAGAGAATTCCTTTTGGCGAGTTTCCCCGGACAATGATGTCATTGTTTCCCTCAGCGTCACCGTTGACACCGGCGAACGCTACCACCATTCGTGCAGGGTCGTCGAACGAGCCAGCATAGCGCGAGGTTTCTTCCACCGAAAATGTATGGGCGCTGATGAGGGCCATTTCATTCAACGCTTCGCCCCGAGGCTGCTCGCCGGTGACGACGACTTCTTCAAGGGTGTTGACGGATTCACTGAGGGTTATTGTAATAATTTCTTCCTTCCCTGCCGTGAGGAGCAGATTGGGAATGGTCTTGTCTTCATAACCGATGAAGGCAATTTTCAAGGTAACCCGCCCGACCGGAACATCAGACAGCCGGAAACTGCCATCGGCGCCGGTGACCGATCCGATTACAGGGTTGGTGCCCACCACAGTCACCGTGGCCCCCGTCAGCGGAACCTGACTATCCTGGTCGGTAACGGTGCCGCGAATACTTTGGACGATGGTTTGGCCGAGTGTGTTAGCAGAGGAAAGAATAGTAGTTACAACGAGTGTGAAAATGAATTTCATGGATAATTTTTTAAACGTGACGGCTTCAAGACAACCGAACACGAGACCGCCCCTAGCTGACGGCAAGTTTTTTTTTGAGCCGGGCACGGATCTTCAATGAGTCAAATAACGGCATGGCATCTTTGTGCCTTCTTTGAGTGTTTGGGACGTCGCGGGTCAGGCCCGCTTGTTTAGTGAACCCGGTCGATATCGCGCAGCACAGGCTTTATCGAAAATGGATTTCGAAGGCTCGAGGCGGCGTCACAAAAAAAGAGACTGCCTTGAAGACAGCCTCTTTCCAATATAACCCAAACAAAGATGGCTATGGCTTATCCCACCAGACTCGCCCATACAGGTCGTTGGTGCCGCCGAGACGCTGAACGGCATCGGCATAATGTGTGGCATTGTTCTGCTCTTCCTGAGTGGGGTAAGCTTCACGGCGGGGGATTTCGCGGCCGTTATTGTTCGAAGGTGGAGTCAGGACCGGATAGCCGGTTCTTCTCCATTCAGCCCACGCTTCATAGCCGTTCATAAAAAGGTGAACCCATTTTTGATATCCGATTTGCTCCAGTGCGCGATCGGGATCATATTGGATCTGTGGGTCACTCATCATGGTTGCCAGGCCTGTCGTGCTGTTACCATTCCACTGCCGAACCGATTGCTCGATGGCCAGGTCGTAGTTCAGCTTAGCCTCTGCATCACCGCCTGGTATCCACCCGAGTTTGGCGGCTTCTGCTTTGGCGAAGAGGGCTTCAGCGTAAGTAACCAGATAAGTTGGTGTGGTTGGCTGGCGCATAGCCGTACCGAGCATGCTGACATTTTTCTTCTGGTAAATTCCGGTATTGACCTCATTGCCCTGGAGTCCGTACACCAGTCCGGCATACTGCCCGGCCTCGTTCCGGTTCGCGAATGTCGGCAGCCGGGGATCATTGACGGGCAGCATGTAATCTACGAGCGGTTTGCTGACGGCATACCATTCCCGGTTCTGCACACTGAATACGTTGTACCAGTAGTTCCAGTTATTGGGATCGGCAAGGTGGACGTAAGTCAGGTTATCGCTGTTGGCGGTCATGATTCCACCGGTCAGCGCTTTATTGAATTCCTCTGCACCTTTGACCGCATCTATTTTCGACAGACGCAGGGCCATCAGTAAATGAATGGTATTTGCAAGCTTCTTCCATCGTGTTACATTCCCTCCATAAATAATGTCATTGGTAATGTTGCCCGCGACAATTTCGGCGTTCGCTTCGTCTAGCAAAGTGAACAGTGCGTTGTAGATAGACTCCTGTGTATCGTACGCGGGTGTGAAATTCTCACTGCCCTTCAGCGCTTCCGTATAGGGAAGGTCACCCCATCTGTCGGTTGCGTACCAGAAAAAGTAGGCCTTGAGGATTTTGGCAACAGCCTTTTGATTTGCCGGCGGCCCTTCCGATAAGTTAAAGGTTTCGGCGTTAAGCACTTTTTCAATATTCATCAGCGGCCCCGTATACCAGGTGTAGAAGTTGTAATAAACCGTTTCGTACCGCGAAAGAGTAATATATTCCGCTTCTGAAATATGTTGTGCGTAGAGCGGAGCGCTGGCCGATCCGGTCGTTTCAGGAAGGAAGCGCATCGCGTAAGCCAATAGCTGCGTGTTTGACGCCTTGCTGGGCAAATTGGGGTTCTTGTTGATTTCATCATCGAAGTCACCACAGCTTGCAACCAGGAGTATTAGGGGTAGTATCAATATTCTTTTCATAGTGGTGTCCGGTTAGAATTTGACATTGAGACTCATACCATATGAGCGCACGGTGATCAGCTGGCCTGTTTCGAGCCAGCTTACTGCTTCACTTCCATTCGCGAGCTCGGCCGGGTTCAACCCTTTGGGGGCGGCCTGGTATAGCATTGCGGGATTCCGGGCGATCAGTGACACCGTCACCGAGTTGAATGGCAGCTTACCGAGCTTATCCTTTGCAAAATTGTAGGAAAGACGTGCTTCGCGAAGGCGTACATAGGAGGCATCGAAAAGCCACTCTTCATAAATCTGCGTGCCGAGGCGGGAGCGGAAGTAAGTCCGTGCGTCGACAAACGCTGTCACTTCTTCTCCCGTGTTGTTAGAGATGCCGGTGACTTTCACGCCGCCGCCGTCGGCAACCGGGTCGCGAACGTTTTTACCGTTTTCGTTCAGGGCCGCTGTTTCCGGAGCCATTCCGGTTTTTACCGACAACATTTTCGACCAGCTGAAGAACTGCCCGCCCATCTGGAAGTCGATCATGGCGTTCAGACTGATCGGTCCATATGAGAATGTATTCTGCATACCACCGGTATAGTCCGGCAGCACGCTGCCGAAATTGTGATTGGCCTCATACATGGGAAGATTCTGGGCGTCGAGCATGATCTTACCGGTTGCGGGGTCGCGCAGGTACGCCTGTCCGATCAGCGTGCCATACGGCTCGTCTACACGCGCATTGACTGTGGCCGTCACGCCGGAATAGGTATTGCTTGCGATCTGGTAATTGTTAATTTCCGTAGTGCCATCGTTGTACAACTCCTTTACCATGCTGCGGTTTTTGCTGATGTTGAAATTGGCATCCCAGCTAAACTTGCCATATTGAACCGGTGTTGCCGACAGGGCGATCTCGTAACCGTTGTTTTCAATCAGACCTGCATTGATAATGGCCGAAGTGTAACCACTCGCACCCGACACAGGCAATGTCAATACCTGGTTTTCGTTCTCCTGATGATACCAGGTGAAACTCAACCCTAAGCGATTGTTAAAGAATTTTGTATCCAACCCGCCTTCATAAGACTTGCTCAGGGTTGGATTCAGGTTGGCATTGTAGAGCATATCCGGCTCAAACAGAGAGTTGATCGTCGAGCTGCCAGCCGGGGCGTACGGATTTCCAACGGAGTAGGTAGGCGTCGTTAGGTACGGCTGTAGATCCGCTCCCGCCGTTGCGTAACCCAACCGGATCTTGCCCAGGCTCAGCGGCTTCCAGGTAAACAGCTCGCTGAATACCATGCTGGCGGAGACCGAGGGGTAATAATAGGAATTGTTGTCTTCAGGCAATGCGGATGAGTAATCATTGCGGACTGAGGCGTCCAGAAACCAGATGTTTTTGTATCCGACGGAAACCAGCCCGAAGAGACTGCGGATCTCCTTTCGCGTTTTTGTTGACGTCACATTCGGCCGTTCCACCGAAGCGGCGATGCTGTAGAATCCCGGACTTACAAGCCCGCCCACGGTTGCCTGGTAAAGGGCGGAGTAATCGTACTTCATAATGTTGCCTCCCGCGATCGCGTTGAAGGAAACTGAACCCCATTCATGTGTATAGTTAGCAATGAGTTCGTAATTCATTTCCTTGTTTTGATGCTTTGCTACCCAGTATCCATCATTGGCTTCCCGCCCGCCTTTTGCGGTGCGCTTTTCGAGACTCTGGGTAAACATGTCGGAACGGGCAGTCCCGGTGATGGAGAGTCCTTTGATTACTTCGTAGCTCAGGGCAACATTTCCGAAGAAACGATCGCGTCCGTCCTTGGCAAAACTTTCGTATGCGTCGAAATACGGGTTGTTCCAGTAAAGCGGTTTGAGGTTAGTGAGTACTCCGGCGGCGGACGGGTTGCGAATGTTCCAGTGGTGAAACGTGCCGTCCGGGTACTTGTAATTCCTCAATCTATTCATATCCACGCTGCGCTGGAACCATTGGTTCAGATAGGTGGATCCGTAATCATATCCCTGAGGGGGCCGCTGACCGCTGTTGTTCGCATAGTTGAGGTTTGTAGCCAGTTTCAGCTTTTCATTGATGTTCAGCGAGCCATTAAAGCCGAGGTTATTGCGTTTAAGCCAGGTGTTAGGCTCTACGCCCTTTATGTCGGTGTTGTTGAAGCTGAGCCTGAATGTCGAGTTGGCTGCGCCGCCCGTGACGGCGATCGTGTTATTGATCGTATTCCCGTTTTCGTAATACTCTTGCACGTTGTCAGGGTGGGGCAGGTAGGGGGTGAGTTGTCCGTAGTCAGGGTCGGCGGGAAACCACGAATAGTATTGCCTGACCGGCGTGCCGTCCATTTTCGGGCCCCAGCTCTCATCGACGCTGTTGCTGGAATAGGGTGTGCCGTCGGAAAGCGTTGCGAACGTCTGACTGCTGCCACCACCGTACAGATTTTGATTGGGCATGAAGTTGCCGGCTTTTTCCACCGAGTAAGCGCCACTGTATTCAATGCTGATCTTCTTCGCTTCCTGTGATCCCTTCTTGGTGGTGATCATGATGACCCCATGCTGACCGCGCAAGCCGTAGAGCGCTGAGGCGGCAGGACCTTTCAAAACGTTGATCGACTCGATGTCGTCGGGGTTGATATCCTGGATCGCGTTCCCGTAATCGGGACCGTTTCGGGCTGAAAAATTGCTGTTCGACATCGGCGTTCCGTCCAGCACAATCAGCGGACCATCGGCGCCTGAGAGTGTGTTGACTCCCCGGATCTTGATCTTGGAAGTTCCGCCCATGCTGGCACCGGGGGAGCCGATCACCTGGACGCCCGCGATTTTTCCAGCGAGTGAGCCGATGACGTTTTGCTCTTTTGTAAACGTGAGATTTTCGCCCTTTACTTCCTGGGTGGCGTAACCCAGCGAACGTTCTTCGCGCGAAATTCCCAAGGCTGTAACCACAACCTCTGAGAGGGACAGCACATCCGGCATCAATGCGATGTCGATGACCGAGCGGTTATCCACATTCACTTCCTGCGTTGCGAAACCGATGAAGGAGAATACCAGTACTCCGGAGGCGTTCGGGAGTGCGAGTACATACATGCCTTCGCTGTCGGTGGTCGTTCCCGTTGTTGTGCCCTTTAACACGATACTGACACCAGCCAGCGCTTCACCGGCGTCGTCCACGACCTTGCCGGAAACTTTGTGCTCGGGCGGGGCGGTCTCGAAGTTTTCAAGGTTTCCAGTCTCGCGGCGCACAATCAGGATGTTTTTCTTCATCTCGCGATAGGTGAACGGAGTATTCTCCAACATCAATGTGAGTGTTTCTGAAACAGTCCGTTCAGCGCGACCCAGGTTGATGTTTTTCACTTCCCTGATTTCTTCGTTGCGGTATACAAACCGGAAGGTGGTGAGTTGCTCGATTTTTTTTAAAGCAGATTCCAGCGTTTCATTTTTTAATTCCAGGGTCAATTTCGTGTCGCGGATTCCCTGGCCGCGCCCGGGCGTTGAAGCCAGCAGCAGCTGCAGGCTTGCAAACACAAGGGCGATGAAAAATATGCTGATTCGCATAATCTGCTTTACAATCGGTTCTCTGATCAGTGTCGTCAGTGCGCAGCTGAACTGGCCGCACAGTCTTTCTGCATACTGTACAGAAAAATTCATAATTTTGATTGTTTTAAGTGATGGAAATTATTTAAAACAGGCCTGTACCAATTGCCGTTGGTGCTGGCCATGGTCCCTTGCCCTTGGCAGGGGACCTTATTTTTTAACCGGGGCTGAATCTGTTCTTCATATATGGTTTTATAGGTTTTAGGTTGTGCAAATCTGATTACTGAAAACATCCGTTGCCGGAGATCTCAACATTTCCGATTTTGTCTACCCGGTAGGTCGCGTCATTAAATTCACAGATTACGTCCAGGATCTGCCGGAGGTCTTCACCTTTGACGAATGTTGCGGTGAACCTGCACGCCTCGACGTTTTTATTTTCAAAGGTGATGCTGACCTGGAAACGCTCGCTCAGCTGCTCGGCGGCTTCGGCCATGGACACATTATCAAAATAAATGTCTTTTTCGGCCCAAGTAATTACGTCCTTGCTATTCACAGTCGTCAGCTGGGCCTGCTGTTGGTTTTTATGAAACGTGATCTGGTCGTCAGGGGAGAGGATTCCCAGCACCTGGCGTTCGTTGCTAACTTTCACTTTCCCGCGCGTAACGGTGACCGTAATGGCATCCTGGCCGGGATACGCCCTGATGTTGAAGGCCGTTCCCAATACCACTGTCGTGATTTTTCCCGTGTGGACGACAAATGACCGTGACGGATCGTGAACGATATCAAAATACGCTTCGCCGGTCAGATAAACTTCGCGCGTGCTTTTCCCCGAGAACGATTCCGGATATTCCAGCTTGCTGTCGTTGTTCAGAATCACTTTGCTTCCATCGGGCAGCTTAACGAAAGGATGTTGATCGGCTGCCTGTGTCACGGATTCCGCGCCTGTCGAGTAGTAAGGCGCATTGTTGTATAGGTACAAACCGGTGCCGCACACGATCAGGAACGAAATGACGGCGGCCACTTTTAACCACGTCATTTTTTTTGGTTCGATCGCGACGACGTCATCCTTCTGCAGGATCGAATTCAGGATGGTTTCAGCTTTGGAAGTGCTGAGCTGACCAATCGGATTGTTCCAGAGTTCAGCCAGGAACTCTTTCACGGCTGGCGAATCGCTGGTCGTAAGTATTGAAATTAGCTCCGATTCCTCTTCCCGTGTGCAAGAGCCGCTGCGATAGCGGTCAAGAAGAAATTCCAGCCTGGCATTGTCCATCATAATAGATTCGGTTGATAACTATTACTAATGACAATCCAGGTCGCAGCGAGGAGTAGTCCCGTGACAAAAAAATATGAGTTTTTTTTCTAATGGCGCGGCAGGCCGGCAAAATGGGCCTTGATGGTCTTCAATGCCTTATGCATGTGGGTCTTTACTGTCAAACGGGAAATGTTCAGGCGTTCCGCGACTTCGTCATAGCGGAGGCCTTCCTGATGACAAAGGCTGTACACGATGCGCTGTTGTGGTGGAAGGTGCGAAATGGTTTCCTTTAACAAAGCATCGTAATCGTGATCGGGCACGGCCTGTTCGGTATAATGGCTGGCGGTTTCTGCCATGACGGATAGCTCACCTTTGACTTTCTCTTCCAGCGCACGACGCTTCAGGATGTTGAGCACAAGGTTTTTGGTGATGATGAAAAGGTAGCCGGAAAAATTGTCGATAGTGCCGAGGGAGGCGCGGTTAACCCATAGCTTCATGAAAACCTCCTGTACCATTTCTTCAGCCGTAGCTTGCGAGCGTGTGAGTTTTAGCGCGAAAGAGTATACCCTGCCTGAAAAAAGATGAAAGATATCGCGAAACGCGTGCTCATCGTTTTTTGAAATTTGGTGCAAGAGGCTTTTGATGTCCTTGGCGTCCTTCATTCAAATCGGTTAGGCAGTAAACAGGAATAGGTTCTTATGCTAAACTTAGTCAAAACCGGAGAATGAAGCAATCCGAATTTGCGAGGCCGGCTCATTCCTGGGTGGCTATCAGGGCGGTGCGCTGTGTCGCGCGCTAACAACGCAGTTCTTTCAGGTTTGCAACAACGCAGACGGCCAGGTTTTTTTTAACAACAGTTGCACCACTTTGGTCACAGTAAACAATTCTACCCTTGTCGTTTTTATTAACTTGCGTCAGCATGCCGGGCATTAAATCGGCGCACATCAAAAACTCTCAGCGATGAGAAACATGCATGCGGCGTTCATTACGCTTGCGTTATTGGCACATCAAGGATCATTCGCTCAGACAAACTCCGGCGATTCGATCGTTCAAAAATATCGGGCGGAACAAAAGATACTTGGCAACGAATTCGCCTCGCATTTTTTTGGCAATTTCTCCCGCAACGCCCGACTGACGGAGAGGGCTTTTGTCGCGAAAGTGGACTCGTCCAGAAACCTGTTCGTAGCACTGTTGAAGACGTACGAGCAATCACTCGACCCCGCCTTTGTTTCCAACCAGGAGGCGGAGATCAAATACTATTTTGACAAACTTATTCTTGATTATCCGGCTCAACATGAGATATATAGCGGAGCCGGAAAGACTAGACTGTCGCAAAAAGTCGACAAGCGGCTTTCAGAAAATGTCCGGGATTTCAATCGTCCGGAACTTCTATCAAATGCGGACTTCAGGGATTATGTCAAAGCCTACCTGGAACACCGGGCTGCTGCGATGACCGAATCATACCAGGCTAGGGACAACAAACGGCTCGTGGCTACCTGGACGCTGATCCAATCGACGTTTTCAAATCCGGCTTGCCGCGAGTTCTGGCAATACGATTACCTCTACAATCACATCGACAATAACGGTATTAAAAACATACAGGCTCTCGTGGATGAATTCAGGTTGTCCTGTCATGATATAACCTACGTCGGCCGCGTGAACCGCCTTTACGCCGAAGACTCCGCCGCTCGCGCTGACCATCTTATCAGGACCTATAAGACTGTTGACGGATATGATCTTGATATCCACATTTTTTTGCCCTCTGACGGCATGGCAAAAGAACGTCCCGTGTTCGTATATTTTCACGGTGGCAGCTGGTCGGAAGGCAAACCCGACTGGGGATTCTCTGCGTGCAAACGGTATGCATCCAAGGGATGGGTGGCAGTCGCCGTGGAATATCGTGTTTCGAGCCGGCATGCGACATTGCCTTTCGAGTCTGTAATGGATGCGCGCTCGGCAATTCGCTGGCTGCGGAAAAACGCCAGCGAATACGGGATTGACCCCGCCCGGATTGTTGTAACCGGAAATTCGGCGGGCGGGCATCTGGCGCTTGCAACGGCGTTGGCAGACAAGTGGAATGAGCGATCCGATGACCTTCAACTGAGCCCGGTCCCGAACTTCATCATGGTCAATGCGGCTGTCTATGACCTTACTGTAGAGAACACGACATGGATCGCGAAGGGACTGAAAGACAAAAATGTTGTCAAAGAAATTTCTCCCAACCATCTGTTGCGAAAGAATATGCCTCCGGTGCTAGCAGTACATGGAACGCGTGACTTAAACTGCCCGTATGAAACGGCACTGAGCTTTAAAAAAGAAATGCAAAGGCTCGGCAATGACTGTGACTTCCTGGAACTGGAGGGCGCCACGCATTTTATCTGGGTGCAGCCACAGTACAGCGAGCGGATTTCCACGGCACGCACTGCCTTTCTGCAAAAATGGGGACTCGAAAACTGAAACACTGGTCTCACCGCTTCGCACGGTCATCGAGTTCGGAAGCGAACAATTTTCCGCGTATTCTCGACGATGAAAACTTTGCGCCGTTGCGACTTTGTGTAATGTCGGCAACCCAATCTATTTCAGAACCCAGCTTAAACGGTCCAGAGTTAACGGGGCGGACTCATCAGAAGCTCTCATGCGACGCAAAGAATTTCCCGGTGCTCTGCCCGCCCCAACCCGACGCTTTTTCTAAAAACGGTCGAGGTTCATGACTTTATTCCATGCGGCAACAAAATCGCGCACGAACTTTTCCTGCCCATCGGAGCACCCGTATACTTCGGCAAGGGCACGAAGCTCGGAGTTGGAACCAAAGATCAGGTCTACGCGTGTGGCGGTCCACTTCACGGTGCCGGTCTTGCGATCCCGTCCCTCAAACAGGTTCTGGAAGTTTGAAGTGGCGCTCCATGTCGTGCCGAAATCTAGAAGGTTCACAAAAAAATCATTGGTGAGTGACTCAGGACGCTGCGTGAAGACGCCATGCAGGGAGTTGTCGAAATTTGTTTTAAGCACACGCATGCCACCGATCAGCGCAGTCATCTCCGGCGCGGTGAGTGTCAATAGCTGGGCTT
>DASPNN010000650.1:0-4227 GCA_035626495.1 Chryseosolibacter sp. | reverse complement strand
CCTCCACGGCAGGGCGTAGAACGGCTCTATGATTACATAACCAAACACGTTCACCCGCAACGATAGCCCCGTACTGATAAAAGGTATCCGTTTGGCAGTCTCCACTCCCTGGGCTTCCAGCGAAGGCTGCTCATTCGCGGTCCATGCGAGGCCTGCGTCAGTAAAGACAGCGAGTTCCGAAAACAAAATACGCGACTTGATCAACGACAACCGCTCGGGACCGGTAAAGGGCACACGCCATTCTGCATTAGCAACCAACAGACGGCTGCCGTATAATTGGTTGATGGAGTAGACGTCGCCTTCGTACTGGTCGATGTTGTCCATCCTGTTACCACGGGTCAACGTGGGGTATGCAAATGTCAGGGGATAGATCCGGTTACTTTCCGCATCGGTGCCGTAACGGCTGATGTGGAATAGCCGGAATGCAAGGGCTGACGGGTTCAGGAATACGTATTGCCGCACATCGGCCATCAAGGTGCTGTAGTCGAGAAAATCGTAGTTCGTCTCGGCCTGAAGCCGGTATCGTCTTCCGCGCAACGGTGAGGCTACACCAAAATAGGAATTATCGAAAACATAGGCGCCATACGTATTGCCGACGCGATAACCATCCGGAGCGGGAAGCTCCTCACGGTCTTCAATGATGCGGTACCGTCCATAATAATGATTATTATAGCGGTCTGCCCGGAACGAGTAGTGTGAATAGCCTGTACCAAATTCGAAGCGCTTCGTGGTCGACAGAGGCAGGTAAGCAAATGCGGTAACATTCTTTTCAAATGCCCGAAAGACGTCCAGCACCAGGTTGGTGGTGCGAAGCGTGTCTCCCCGCACCAGCACGGTGTCGGCCTTGTAAAACATATTGGCAGACCTATAGGGCATGTGTGACAGCGACACCCCCCAATTCACCCGTCTTTTTTGATTGAGGAACGCGACCTGTCCGCCGAAGTCGTAGATCTCGCCATTCAGTGCGAGCGAAGCAAATACGCGCTGGTACCCGAGCATGTCTCCAAACAGCATTTGCACAGCACCCCCCATCCCGGTTCGGGTGCCGAACGCGTTCGTTGAAACGCCCACGCCGCCCTGCTGACCGATAAACTCGAGGGACAGCTTCGGCTCATATGGTTTCTGAACCGACTCCAGACGATCGGCACGAATGAACTCCACCGCAGAAAGGTGTCTGGAGACCACATCCTGGGTGCGGTGTTTCGGCGGAAGCATGCCAGCTTCAAAATTCGTCTGGTCAGGTTGAACCTCACGCGTCTGAAAATCCGCTGGCTTTCCTACGTAAATCGAATATTTCCGATTGCCAAAGTAACTGTACGCAATGCTTCCGCTCTTGGAGGCCACCGAAAGGGCTGGTGAATACGCGGTGATGCCAGTGATGCCCGTAAAATAATCCGTCATCTGGAATATCCTGCCCGAACGCAGGTCGTACCGGTAAAGATTCCGGTATCCGTCACGATTGGAAAGGAAGTAAACATTCACCCCATCAGGATCGAAAACCGGGTTGAAGTTTTCGGCGCCAAAAAAGATATCCATTGTCTTGATCTCTCCCTCGCGAATATCAAGGAAACACAGCTGCAACGATTTCGATTTGTAGGGCCTGCCCCCGGCTGGCCGGTCGGAAACAAAGACTACAAACTTCCCATCCGGCGACCATTGCGGATGGAGGTCCGAGTACCAGTCATCGGTCAGTTGAACCAGTTTCTTGCTCCGCAGATTGTAAACAAAAAGGTTGCTTTCACCGTTGGTCATCCCGGTAAGAACAATATTTTCGCCGTTCGGTGACCAGGCTGGGTTGCTGAAATAAGGCAGGCCATTGATCTCGACCGTGGTTGTCCGACCGCGTGCCCCGATGTCCACAATTGACAGCACACTTCGACCTTTTACAAAACTGACAAACGCAAAACGATCCCCCAAAGGCGACCAGGTACCTGTCGACTCGAGGTAACTGAACTCGTCAATATGACTGAGTCGTGCCGTTGATGATAATGTCTTAATGATTTCCCCTGTGGTAGTGTCCGCCAGGAAAAGGTCGATGCTAAAAAAATTCTTTTCCGAAAGGAACGCTACGTATTTACCATTGGGACTAATGGATGGGGCAATGTTGAGGTTCCCGACTTTCTTGCCCGCGATCAAGCGGCCTGCCAAACTGTCTTTCGCAATCGGTCGGAGCGACGAGTAGTACTCACGCAGATTGCGTTCCCACACCTCCGAAAAAGCTTTTTCATCCAGGCCAGTCAGCTCTTTGATTGCCTCACCATAACCGACCATCGCCGTTCTGCGGAACAACGAATAGATGACAGAGTCACCATAGATCCCGGTCACAAAAGACCAAAAGGCCTCCCCAAACCGGTACGGAAAATATTTCATGTCACGCGTCATTTCCTTCAGCGAAGGAAAATCGTTTTCGCGAATCGCATCGCGCATCCACATTGCTGTATGGGTGTCGGCATGCCCGATTGAAAGATATTCGGCAAGCCCCTCAACCATCCACAACGGAAGATTTTGAATATTATTCAGTGACAGGGAATCGGCGGGGTTTTGCAGCAGCTTGTACTGAAATGCATGTACCAGTTCGTGGCCCAGTACGTGGTTTGTTTGCGAGTTGATCTCCATCACCGGCATCACGACCCGGTTACGCAACGCTTCCGTCACGCCACCCGTCCCGATTCCAACGCTGCCCAGCAATGCGTTTGTCTGCCAGAAGTCCGCGTGATTCGCATAAAGGATCAACGGGTTCGGTTCGGGAAATGTATCGCGGAATATCTCCTGATAATACCGGTACCAGCGTTCACTTGCATCGGAGAAAGTCTCCACAAGAGAGTCGTTTGTCAGGTAGTGATGGATCCGGAAGTTGGGTGTTTCGCGGACCTTGAAATCAAAAGTGCGATAATTCGGTTTGTTTCTACCAAATTGCTGCCCGGAAGATTGGGTCACAATAAGCAGCAGAATAAAGGCACAACTTGTCAAATACCTTGTCACGTTCACCGCTCCCATAGCCGCAATATGTTCGTTTAAATTTGCGTGAAGTCCCAGGTTGATTTACCAGGAGCAAAAAGTAAACCAGCTTAGCGGCTGGTGTCAGAAGGCAGGCACTTAACCTCCGGCAACCCTTGCGAGGAAATTGCTGCTACGGATTGGTTGCAAATACCCAAAACAACCAACGCAACCGGACGTAAAGCATTTTCCGGTTGATCTGGATCCACATCTGGTTAAGGAAAGTTGCCGGTTGTAATACGAACGTCCCGTAAGAACGATCTAATCTGCAGGAAAATGTTTTTTCTTCAACTTGATCTCATCGGGCATTTTGTCACACAAGCGATCGTCAGGATCCAGTTCGTTGAACAACGCTTCAATGTCAAGGGGCCTTGCGGGTATGTTAGCGCGGTCAGGAAAATTCACTCCGATATCCAGCTGGTTTCCTTCCGGATCCTTCAGGATCGCAGCGTGCCGGTTTCCCATATCAACTGATTCGTTCGGATACCGTATGGTGCACATCCGGCCCACGACAACCGCCAGTTCGCGGCGGCCAGGGAGATCAATCACCAGGCTTTCGTCATTTTTTCCGCCATTGCTTTTCGTCAGGTGAAGAACGTTAAACTGGCATGCACCGAGCCCGGCATCGGTTTCCGTTCTCCACTGCAATTGCAGGCCAATCGTCTCTGTATAAAACCTTATCTGTCCTTCCAGGTCTTTAACCCTGAAGGTTGCCGCATAGTTCTTATCGCCCGTGCCCGTCTGCATAAATGTTGCCAATACACTATTTCAATACAAAGATCGACAATGATGTGGTGTTAATTCTTGACATATGATAAGAAAGATATCAATGCGAAGCAAGCTCTTTTCTGATACGGCTGAGGGACTCCGGAGTGACGCCAAGATAAGATGCGATCATTTTTTGGGGCAATCGCAAGGCCAACGACGGATGGGTTTGCAAGAAATTAAGATATCGCTCTTCTCCGGTTGCACTTAAATGGCTGATGAGCCGTTTTTGAAATGATCGCAGGCTATAAAGCTGTAGCATGTTAGACATCTGTCTGGCGCCAGGCACAAGCTTTTCGAACTCATCAAAAAATGTGCGGTGTATTGAGAGGTAGTCCGTATCCTCAACGGCGTCGATAAAATACATCGACGGTTCGCCATTCACCAGACTGATCTGTTCGGAAATCCACCAGTTTTCAGGCGCGAACTGGATAATATGTTCTTTGCCTTTGTCGTCGATGACAT
>DASPNN010000649.1:0-3118 GCA_035626495.1 Chryseosolibacter sp. | reverse complement strand
CGATCTTCTGCCGGTGATGCTCGTCGGCGAACAGGTCGTTTTTGATGGCGCTGCGCTGCTTCATCGGATTCCAGTGTGGCGTGGTTTAGGACATTGTCATTTTACCAAGAGTGCCAGGACTGGGGTTTTTCGAGGTGCCCAGTAATCGAATCAATTCGATAGTGGTTTTTGTTCAGCTTAATTGGGAAATGGGCGAAATAAACATAACTTATTTTTGCACTAGACAATATATCCAAAAGCCATTTGGATTCGTTGCTTTCAGAGGACGTTGTGAATCTTTATCGTTGATCAATTCGCAAGAGTATTTTCCATTATTAATTTGTTGTTGTGCGTATTTAATGAGCCTATCTTCAACAGTTTGCATTAGAGTAAATGTTTTGGCGTGATAAATAACAATCATGCGATCCCATTTATGACCTTCCGCCCATTTTCTTTGATGCTGAGAAAACCGATCCTCGGGACGTTGCTGTGTTAACCCAATGTAGATCCAACGGTTTCTTGAAGCATATTGACCTATTGTCCGTCGAAGAGCGGATTCAGAATGTATGAAACTATCGTCCGAATACCAATATTCTACTTGTCCCACTCTTTCCTCCAATCAAGTGACTCTGAGCTTAAATAAAGCCTAACGAGGCTATAGAAAAACCCTGTTTTCGCGCATTCTAGGGTCTGTAACTTGTTGATTGTTTATGGGCTGGATTTTCGAGTTGAGTGTTTTTCTACATCCTCAACGTGCAAGCTCAGGGGCGCGAAGCCGGCGTGCCGGCGGAGCGTCCCTCTGGAGCATAATGTTAGGCATCGTTGTTGATGATCGATGTGCGGATAGTGCCACGATGCCAATAACCTCCACTGAATGTTCGCCCGATTGTGATGAAACCAATGCATGCAAGAACCGTGAGAGTAATGATGCCGACGTAGTACCAGTTCACAGGGCTTTCGCGGCTGAACGGAGGTAGTGAGTAAAGCAGCAAGCCAAGCCACATGAGCGTAACGAACAGACTAATGAGTTGATTGATTTTGGAAACTGAAATCGGCGATGGCCCAGTGAGAAGATGGACTGCCCACTCGCCGAGTCCTTTCGGGCGACCACGAGACAAGATGACTTTGTATAGTGGGCCAATGACTTGGTCTTCCAGCATATCAACGTGTTTCTCCCAGTTCTCCTGCCAATGCTTGCTGCCGCGATTAACGCAAAGCCAGCCAAAGGAAAAGACGATTCCTAAGTTGCAGAGAAGCACGGAAAGGTCAGTCTTGTTTATCGAAGACGATGCCTGAATTGCTACGAAACCAGCGAGCGTAGCGGCAATGAACGTCCAGAAATAAGTTGCGCGTTTCCAGTAGAGATCAATTTCAAACTTTCGGATGTCCAATGCCTGCTCAAGTGCTTTGGCATTGATACTTTCATCTGAAGCTGAATTCCTCTTTGTGAATTTGGATCGGTATTCGTCGTCGGAGAAATTGTAAATGGGCATAGCCGGTGCCTAACGTAAAGTCAACCTCAAAAATGAAGCCGAATCTAAAATATCAAAGTAGTCAACGTCTTGAATGACGTCAATGTCGATATCTAATCAACGCGAAGCCTGTAAGCTGGGCTGGAGCTTTGCGGAACCCCGGCGTTTTCATGCCTCAAGATGCCGGGTTTCGTTCCTCAACCTGGCTTACGACCTTTATTCAAAATCACCGAGATACCTTTTTGTCATTGAGGCCGACATCGGACTGGCAAGCTCGACGGCAGTGTTTCAAAACTTTCGTCCAGCGGATCGTTGCCCCGGTAGACCGTCCGGTAACCGGAATTCAGGCTTTCGCCGGGCTAAAATTCGGAGCCTTCCCGGACGCACCCCGCCTGCCTCAGGCGATGTAGCGGTTGTAGCCGATGCCGGGCTTTCGCGCGTCCGAGCCGTTGATCCAGAGCTTGCTGGATCTCGCCATGGCCGTATTCCTCTTTCAAAGTATAGTTTTTTGTTTTATCCGCGATTTATAAGCGGATTTATTCGCCCGTAGAGCCGCGCGCTGCGAAATGACGCCACCGGAAAGGGTATAATTTTCGTTTCCCTCGATGACTCGGGATGAAGCTCAAGACGCCATGAAATTGCAGCAGTTACGCTACATCTGGGAAGTTGCGCAGCATGAGTTGAATGTCTCTGCCACGGCCGACAGCCTTTACACCTCGCAGCCGGGGATCAGCAAACAGGTCCGGCTTCTGGAAGACGAGCTGGGGCTTCCGATTTTTGCGCGGAACGGCAAGCACCTGACGGAAATCACGGCGGCCGGCAAGCAGATCGTGGCCATTGCCGGAGAAATCCTGGGCAAGGTCCAGGATATTAAGAACATCGCCCAGGAGCACCGCGACAACAAGGTCGGCTCGCTCTCCATCGCCACCACGCACACCCAGGCGCGCTATGCGCTTCCCGCGGCAATAAGGGAGTTTATGCGCCGTTACCCTGGGATCAAGCTCAATATCAACCAGGGCACCCCGATGCAGATTTCGGAATTGGCGTCGCGCGGCGTGGTCGATATGGCCATCGCCACGGAGGCCATGGAGCTCTTCGAGAATCTCGTCATGCTGCCGTGCTATCGGTGGAATCGCTGTGTCCTGGTGCGACAAGGGCACCCGTTGACGGAAAAGGCGGAGCTTACGCTTCGGGATGTCGCCGAATATCCCATCGTGACTTACGTTTTCGGCTTCACCGGACGCTCGCAGCTGGATCAGGCATTCGAGAAAGCCAACCTACGGCCGCAGCTGGCTTTGACCGCGGTCGACGCGGACGTGATCAAGACCTATGTCCGGCTGGGACTCGGGATCGGAATCGTCGCCAAGATGGCCTACGATCCCGTTGCGGATGCCGATCTGATTCCGCTCGACGCCAGCCATCTGTTCGGCCTGAGCACCACCAAGATCGGTCTGCGGAGGGATATGTTCATCCGCGGATTCATTTACGAATTCATCCGCTTGTTCGCGCCGCACCTGACGCGGGAGTTGGTCGAGCAGGCGATGGCCCAGCGGGAGCAACGGGAAGTCGACGCCCTGTTCGAGAAGATCGAGTTGCCGGTGCGGTAGCTCCCGCGATAAGCCGGGAGTCGGTCCTTAAGCCTTTTCGGCCGTTTTCAGATTTCCGGC
>DASPNN010000648.1:0-3215 GCA_035626495.1 Chryseosolibacter sp. | reverse complement strand
GTATCCGCCGGCACGACCTGTTTGAGGGCGCGGAGTGCAAGATTACCGTGGCCGACCTCGCGTCTTCCGGGGGCGCGGTTCGGCTTAACTTCACCGGTTGAAAAGCCGGGGAAATTGTAGTGCAGCATAAACTTGCTTGTTCCAGAGATCATCGCCCCGTCTATCAGCTGCTCATCCAGCTTGGTACCGAGGGTTACAGTTGTGAGCGATTGGGTTTCTCCTCTCGTAAACACGGCCGAGCCATGGGGTGAGGGCAGATAATCCACTTCACACCAGATCGGCCGGATCTCGCGAGTAGTCCTGCCATCGAGGCGGACGCCTTCATCGAGCACCAGGTTGCGCGCGGCCTTTTTCTGGATGTCGTGATAATACCGTTTTACAAGTTCCCGATCGATCGTCGATTCTGCGGGAATGGTTGCCAGATATTCATCTAGGATCTTATCGAAGCCCTCAGAGCGAAGCTTTTTATTAGCGAGCTTCTGACGGGCATGGTTATAAACCTTATCATACAAAGCCTTCCAAAGCTCCTCGCGGAGATTCTCGTCATTGGTTTCGTGGCTATAAACCCGCTTCTGGGTCTTGCCTGCTTCGCGGGCCAACTCGATCTGAAGGTTGCACTGAACCTTGATGGCTTCGTGGGCAACTTTCAGGGCATCGAGCATTTCATCTTCAGACACTTCCTTCATTGATCCTTCCACCATAAGGATATTATCCAGGGAAGCAGCAACGATCAGGTCAATATCTGCGCGTTCCTTATCCGCCATCGAAGGGTTGATCACCAATTTGCCATCGATGCGGGCCACACGCACTTCGGAGATGGGGCCATTGAACGGAATGTCGGAAACTGACAAGGCGGAAGATGCTGCGAAAGCGGCCAGTGCATCGGGCAACGCGTTGGCGTCACCTGAAATGAGGTAAACGATGACCTGGGTCTCGGCATGGTAGTCGTCGGGAAACAGCGGACGAATGGCGCGGTCAACCAGCCGGCTGATCAAAACTTCGTAATCTGAAAGTTTGCTTTCACGCTTCAGGAACCCGCCCGGCACTTTGCCAGTAGCTGCAAATTTTTCCTGGTAATCGACGGATAGCGGAAGGAAGTCAGCGCCTTCAACCGGTTCCTGGGACGAAACGACAGTTGCTAGGAGCATCGTGTTGCCCATTTTGAGGACGACGGATCCGTCTGCCTGGCGTGCCAGGCGACCTGTTTCAACAGTAATCTCACGGCCATCAGGCAGTGTGCAGGTCTTTGATATCACAATTGGTTTCATGTATTAGTAATAGTTTGCATGTCCGAGGACATAGATTTTGAACCTATAAATGTATTCCTTGTAAGGACACAGGCCCGTAAACAATTAAAGAAATAGCCCCTTGACAGAAGACAACGTTTCCCTTGATAAAATGTAAAAAGGGAACCCTTGTTTTGGTTCCCCGCAGGAATTTATTTTCTTAACTCCAAATCAGTAAGGATCGATCTGTACCTTTCGATGTTTGTCTTCTGGAGGTAATTGAGCAGCTTTTTACGCTTTCCCACCAGCTTCATCAGACCTTGTTGAGTGGAGAAGTCCTTCTTGTTTTCCTTGAGGTGCGCGGTCAAATGGTTGATTCTGTGGGTGAAGAGGGCAATTTGTGACTCTGGGGAACCGGTTTCTACGTTCTTCTTACCGTGTCCGTGCTTCTTGAACAGCTGTTGCTTAATTTCGGTAGTCAAATACATCGCGATTTTGTGTTTTCTCTTAATTTCAAGGGGCAAAAGTAGCCCTTTTGGAAAGAAAATGCAAGCTTAACAGTCAAGAAGTTGCTGGCGTTGTCCGGTATTTTCGGGCTAATAGCCGTTTTTTGACGTTGTGGAAGGCGACTTTGTAGGAATCGGCGTCGAACAGCCGGGCATCCATCTGAGACTGCCGCAAGAAGACAAATCCAATCATGAACAAGATCGTGTCGGCCAGCCAGACTCCGGTTATAACGCCGATAGCGCCCTGTTTGGCGAGCTTTTCCCCCTGCATGGTCAACAGGTAGTAAATGATAAAAAATGTGATCGAGACCAGGAACGGCACACCGAGGCCGCCTTTTTTGATGATCGATCCGAGCGGGGCGCCAATCAGGAACATCGCGATGCATGCCAGCGAGCTGGCCAGAATCCGATGCCACTGGATCAGGAATACGCGGACCTCCCGTTCTGCCACGTCAAGACCGATGTTCGTAAGCTCGATCTGGGTTTTGGCGCTGCGCGCGAAGTTCGCGCCCGCCTGAATTATCTCCCGGTTAGGCTTTACCGCCAGCAGACTGTCGACACGTGCGAGGACCGTTTTCACCTTTGAAGTGTCTCTGACGAAGGTGAGAACGCTGTCGCGCCGCTCGGCTGCCGAGCGATGGGTAAATGTCTTTCTGATTTTTTTCTTTGGCTTAAAGCCTTTGATATGATCCACGGGTCTCTCAATCCTCGCCGGCGGCGGCGGGGTCGCCTGACCGAGACTGTCAGATTTTGAACCGACCAGATAGCGGGCGCGTTCAACCGAATCGCGCCAGATCTTGTACTCGTGCAGGTCAGCCGGGAGCTCAACGGAGTCGGATTTTGTCAGGAACTGAAAGTATGTCGGTTTCAGCTGATATACATTCAACCGCTGGCGAAGGTGTTCGCGGCGCAGCGAATCAATGTCACCATCGAGCTCAGCGAGGTTGCGCATGATGCGGTTGCCCTGAAACCATTTCTTGTCTGTCACAGGCAGCTCAAAGGATGAAAGGTCGAATACAATTTGCGTCTTTTCGAAATGCGATCGTGTAAAGTTCTCTGTCCCGGCGGTCCGTTGCTTTTTTGCCGTCAGCGACATATCATCCGCAGCTCCTTCTCTATAGTTATAGCCGTTATAGAGTTCGAACTTCAGGTACCTCTGATTGAGGATCGTGTACATCCGGCCGGAGTCGGCTTTGATCACATCGCGATTGCCATCCCCTTTGCGGTGATCATAAACGACAATCCCTTTCAAAGCTGCCTCATCCTCTGGAAATTTTTCATCAACCTTGATACTGATTTCCGGTATGCCATAGTAGAACGTGCCTTCCCGCAATTCCAGCGCCGGTTTCTTTTGCTTGATGTCGTACAAAAGACTGTACGCTTCGAGGGCGGCCTTCGGTACAAGATTATTGTTGATATAAAATGCAGAAATGGTCAGCAGCACCACCACAAAAAAAATCGGCAGCAATGTTCTGAGCAGGGA
>DASPNN010000647.1:0-4110 GCA_035626495.1 Chryseosolibacter sp. | reverse complement strand
CGCCCGGGTTGGTCTGGGCCTGAACCTGTATCAAAAATCCAAGTGAGAAGGCGAGTAAGGCTAAGATCTTCATTAGTAGGTTTATCAAGGGCTTAAAGATAATCAATTCAATATAATAAGTTTTGTAATACGCTCATTTTTAGAGCCATTCGTAAGTGAACGCACCATGACACGTGCAAAGTATAACCCTGGCGGCAGTTTTTTTCCTGAGTTCCCGCGATTGTCGAATTCAGCAAGTTCTACCAGGTATCCGCTTTCAGCAATCGGTACATGGATGGATTCGACCAGTTTTCCCGCTGCTGTATATATAAATAACTGTGCCTCTAAATCGTCGCCCGAACGGTTGTGAGTAAAAAATATTTTGGTTTGCTCCGAGAACGGGTTAGGATAATTGCCCAGCGTCTCGATGGTCAGATTGTTATCGCTGGTAACGGTAAATTCGATCGTTGCAGAACCCGCGTTATTGTGAACATCCCAGGCGGTGAGCGTCAGTGTATGCCGCCCTGGCGCCAGACCCCGCAACGGATACCGTACTGTACCTTTGCGGAAATTGTCGAGATCCGCAATGTAATAGTCGTTCAGAATAAAGGTCTCATTTTCTTCGTCAAGACTGGCAATCATGCTGTTTCCAATACCGTAGCTCGATATATTGAGTCCGCTGCTATCCGACAGACGAGCAACCAGGTATGTATCAGGGTCGGTGACTCCGCCGGCCTGGAAAGTTGTGTCGCCAATGAATAGCCGGATCTCCGGTGGTGTGCCGTCCTGTGGCGGAGTGGGCTCCGTTCCACCAATTTTGAATGCGGTGCTGACACCGTTAGCGTCTGAGGTGCCGGAAGAAGCGTAAAGGCTCAGCTTGCCATTTGTGAAAGAATAGGAGATGTTTTTCGGCATCATGAAGGTTACGGTGAACTCGCCGGAATCAACCGAAGCCTGACCCCGGAAAAGTATGTTTGTCCACTCTTTAAATTGAAAAGGTGGGTTATTGCGGCCAATTGTAACGAATTGTGTTTCCTTGTTGTACAACACGACCTCGGCAACACCCTTGAAACCTGACAGCTTTTCACCGGAGGCTCCCTGAATCTCTCCCTGAATGATCACTGTGGAAAGTGCTTTCAACGTATCGGATCCGGTTGTGGTCCTGACCGATGTAACCTGAACCGAATCAGGAGGCAGCGCGAGGGTCATCGACGGGTCTGCAAGCAAAGAAAAATTACGGTTGGCAACACCGACCACACTGTTGTTTTTTGTCTGCCTGAATACCTCGCCGATATTATTATAGCCGTTGCCGGTACGCTGGAAGAGCGCCTCATAGAACGCCCGATTAAGCTCGAAATTCGTTGTGGAGTTTACCGGTCTCGCTGTGGTGACCAGGCCGATGGCTCCGGAGCCGGCGCGGGTAATAGTCAACTCCGCGCTCGACGTTTGGAACGGGTCATCGTGGCGGCCGAATTCACACGTCGCCGTCACAAGAAATGGATACAGCCTGTTTTCAAGTTTGTCGATGATCAGGTTCGAGAAGACTCTCTCGTCGGCCCAAAGCTGTTCGGAGCCATGGCCAGTGTAATTGATGATCAAAGACCCATCCTCAAAAGCAGTCAGGATCTCGTTGGTCATTTGTGGCACAGTTTCGCCGCCGGGATTCAATACTTTCGGGAATCTGCCCATGTACAACTTACGCGTATCAAACGCCGGATTAAATTCTTCGATGTCTCGGGCGAGGGCATCCGCCTGGAACTGGTGCAGTGAAGTAAAACCATCGTCGCCGTTGCCATCATCGGCCACGAACGCTATTTTTTTTCTCCAATAGCCGCGCAACTCCGGGTCGCGGTCATAACTGATAATCTTATCCACAACAGCCTGCGCCTGCAAAAGTGTTGTCACAGGCAACCGGCCCACGCCGATGTCCAGCGTATGTTTTTTTGCCGGACTTTCCTGCCACTCGCCTTCTGTATTTTCGAGGAATGCGAAATAGTCATCCGACGAATAGGTTTGAAGGGGATGGAGGGAGTTCCGCGATTCATATGTGGGAACAAAATTCGTGTTATCGGCAACCCTGTCCTTGTAGTCGTACGAACACTTGCCAAAAAGCAGGGCCGCCTTTAGCGTCGAGGGGCTGCGGTCATACAACAGCTTCAGAAAATCGCGGATTGCTGTCACATCTTGTCGTCCCGAAGAAAATTCATTGTATATCTGCTCGGTGCTCACCACTTCCACGGTCCAACCCGTCGACCGGCGGTGGTCGGCCAGGCGTGTGGCTTCGCGCATCAGCGCCGGGTGCGACACAATGGCAAGTTGCGGAGTCGCCAACGAATGAAGGTCCTGGTTTGGGACCTTGCCGACGAATCTGGGCGCTTCGGGGGAGGGAGAGAAGGCAACAAATTTCCGGAGCGTTTCAGTGGTTCTGGTAAAAGTGGCGGTGCCCGAGTTGTGCGTCGACTGCTGTACCATCACATTGTAGGGATCGGTCACATCCCAGATCAGGTCCTGATCACTCATGTCCTCTACGCTGAAGGTCGCAATGGAGCTTTGCTGACTGCTCGCAGATGTAAAAATAGTTTGGTCGCCATAGCGTTTCAGAGATCGCCGGAAACACGCCAGGAAAAAATCAAGGTACCCTTGTGAAAATCCGCTTGCCTTTTGAAACTGGTAGGTGATCTGTTGTTCTCCCACCGCCGACGCCGCTACTGCCGTCTCGGTAAATGTGACCGTGTCACGTCGTTCGTAGCCTTTAATAGTGTACCGCGCGCTTGGAATCGGCAACATGATATGCTCAATGACCTGGTTATTGTTGAAAAGCACCTTGAAGGCAGCGTTCGCGTATGATTGCGCCATTACATCCGAAACAAACCTGATCTCCGAGCCCGGGACAATACCGGGCATGCTGAACTTAAAGGTGAACTCGCTTTGTAACCCGAACTTTTCACCATACCATTCCCGGCCAGAGTGCAACTCGTTGTGCTGATCAAGCTCGTGATAGATAAAATCATTGAACTCGGTTACTGACTGGCCAGGTTGACTCAAACTTTCAGCTACCGAAGCGCGCTTGCCGTCTTGCGAAGAGACCGTCAAAAAATAAAAATTTTCGTCGCTATACAGATTGTTTTGAATGCGGAATATGTTGCGCACGGGGTCGAAGGTCGCCCGTGTCGGACCGGAGGCGAAAAAAAGAATATAATCCCCCTTGTCAAACCGGCCATCCTGTTCACCCGATACAACGATTGCTATCTCCTGGAGGTCAGATGGGCGGGCATCGCTGTTACTTTGCGGCAACATGCCACCCATGTTGCCGAACATCCGGATTTTTTTAGGATCGATCGTCGAAGGATTAATCCCGAGTTTCTTCAGTAAATCGATGTTAATCTTGTAGACGCCTTCCTCTTTCACACCCAGCTTGTACCAGCTTCCCGTGCTAAGCACCGATTGCCCGCGCGAAACCTGGCCGATCAGCGACAGGAATACAAATAACCGTATGACGATCTTGGGGTTCAAGGTTTGGCTTTTAAGCGATTGCTTTTTTTCCTAACGACAGCGCGATGTACAATATTATGATTGCCGGGATTGCCGCCAATTGCCAGGCCAGTAACGCCAGGGCGGCGAGGATCAGAAAACTGAACTTGAAACGGTTGGAAGACCAGGAAAGATCTTTGAACTTCAACGCAAAAAGTTCGATTCGTGAGACCAGCAGCAGTGAAAAGATGACGGTAACGAGGACGAGCATCCAGGCATTCCATGTAAAGGGGAGGAAGGCCAGACCGGTGATAAACAATGTGTTGGCGGGCGTTGGCAGTCCTTTGAATGAGTCTCTTTGCGTTTCATCCACATTGAAAATGGCCAGCCGCAACGCAGAAAATGCGGCGATTAGCACAGCGGAATAACGCAGCAGTGATTCGGTGTCGGACGCGTTTTCCTCAATGAGCTTGAACATGAAAACTGCCGGCAGAACCCCGAAGCTCACCATATCCGCAAGAGAATCCAGCTCTTTTCCGATGGCCGATGTGACTTTGAGCGCACGGGCCGCGAACCCATCCAAGAAATCAAAAACACAGGCAGCCCACACAAATACTGCGGGTGGCAACCCCTTGCCAGCAAATGCGGTCAGGGTTTCGC
>DASPNN010000646.1:0-9186 GCA_035626495.1 Chryseosolibacter sp. | reverse complement strand
TACAGCCATTACCGGTTGTCACGACGAGCGACACGACATATTCACCTGCCGTTCCGTAGACAGTCTCCGGCGATACCTCGTTGACGTCGTGCCATTGCCAAAGGTCCACGCATATCCTGTGATATCGCCAGAGGCCGTTTCGACTGTAAAATCCGATACAGCTCCAGCACATTGATTTTCGGTGGTGAATGCGAAGCTTGCGGCGGAGGCAAGTGATATTTCGATCGATTTGCGGGTCGTGCTGCGGTAGCCTTGTTCGTCGTACGTGGTCAGGATGATATCATGATGACCAGCTTGCTCGGCCCTGAGACCGATCACCGCATCCGAAGAAGAGGTGGCTTCCGAAAAACACAGCTCGGGAAAGGCAATCTTCCAAATGTTGTCGCCGACGTTTTGGGTCGCGAAGACATGCCAGCTGCTACCCGCCTTATACATTGAAAAGCCGAACACGTCGCGAAGCATCCCTAAGTCTCCAAGATCTTCTGCGGAAACAACCGAATTCGAGAGTGATCCCCCAAAATCGATCCTGTAAATTTTTGAGACTGTTTGCTGGGAGACTACAAATGCAAGAAACCGCGCATTGTCATAGGCCAGCGAAATACCTCCCGGCGACGACACTGCGATTGGCAGACTCAACGTTTCGACCTCAGGAGCAGTACCCAGGCCGTTATAAAATGTCAATTTGGAAATCTGCCCACCGCTGATCGATGAGGTCAAAGCATGCCAGACTCCACAATCTGTGTTGAAAGTGATGCCGGAAAGGTTGCCAGATCCGGAAACTTCCACGATCTGCACCGCTGCGGGTGATACCGGATTTCCAAACGACGATCCCAAAGGAATTCGGACCAGACTGTTGTCGCTGAGATTTGCAACGAAGACATACTTTCCGGACTCATCTGCAATCAAGGCCATGTCGATCGGATTCGCCAAAAGACCATTTTCATAGATAACCTCTGCCGCCGACGGCGTATTGCCCGGAGAACCTCCAAGCGTGAACCGATAAATGGTATTATAAAAGTCAATCGCGAACCCATAGTAGACACCGTCGCTCTTAACGATCTTTACAGTCAGCCATGTCGGAGAAGCGACACCTAGGTTGCCCAGATCAACACGTTCGGGATTGTTCGACATATCCGTTCCGAAATCCAGCCTATATAGTTTGCGGTTTGACCGGCTTGCATAAAAGCCATAGTAGAATCCCGAATCGGTTACGACATCTACGTTAAATCCCGAGCCGGAATTATCCAATAGCACCGATGCTTCAGGCATTTCCGAAAGTTCGCCAGGACAGAGGTCCCACTCATACCGCAGTCCTTCAGCAGATGCGGCCAGTGTAATGTTCTGGTTCAGACACGCGGTTGCGGGCGTTGTAAAATCGCTGACGGGCTCCCGCCTTACCGTTACTGATTTTGTGATGGTGTCGGCGCAGCCAACATTTGTCGCGGAAATCAGGGATGCAATGAACTCGCCGTGATTTCCATAAACGTGATCCACCTCGGCGCCGGCACCGGATCCTCCATCACCAAAATCCCAGCTGACGGATCCCAGCGTAAAGCCGGGGGGAATCTCCGTTGTATCTATAAAATGCACCGTATCGTTCACACATATGAGTGCGGGGCTTATATCGAAACCAGCCACCGGCTGCGGGTAAATATCAACGGATCGGGTCTTGTCGCCCACACAACCGCCAGCGGACGCGGCCTGTAACCGAATGGAATAGTTTCCGGCAACCAGATGCACTTCCGCATTCACATCACTTGTGAGAGAGTCACCGTCAACAAACCATTGAAAAGACTCAGCTGCATCTTCCGAAGTGTTTGTTAGCGATATCAAATCCATCTCACACATTCCGTCAACGGTAAAGTCTACAACCGGGCCGGCTCCGATGTTCGAAACAACTTTTGAGACCTCTGACGCGCATCCAGGAATGGCGGTTTCAAGTTTAAGGGTCTTATCGGCAGTGCTTGAAAATTGAAGTTCGAGATCGCGCGACTCTGAATGCAGCGAATCGTCCACAAACCAGCGGTATGACATGTTGCCGGAATAGACATCGGGCGTATTGTTCACAAAAGTCGCCGTACTGTTCGTACAGATGGGTAAAGGTGGCACCGTGAAGTCCGGGACAGGCTCATCGTAGACCGTGATCGTATCGGTCAACGTCCGGTTACAGCCAGGTGTCTGGACATCTAACGTGACAACGTATGTACCAGCCACCGGGTAGATGTGGACAGGATCGGCGACTGACGAATGCGTCGAACCATCGCCGAAATCCCAATCAAACGAGGTGATGTCACCGGAGCTATTATTAGAGAAAAAGTCAACGGGGGAATTGGCACAAATGCCAGAGAAAGTAATGCTTACCGCCGGGGATAAGGAAGTACTTACATTCAAGGTTTTCGTGACAGATGCTACATGGCCATTTTCATCGGTTGCCGTCATTGATACGGCAAATGCCCCCGACGAGTCGCCTGTGGTCAGGGATACTTCAGCGCCTGTCGCGTATTCCACAGAACCCACGCAAGCAGAAGGAAAGTCAAATCGATAGATATTACTGTTGGAATTTTCTGATGAAAGAGCCAACCAATCACTTTTCACTTTATGCATCGAGAACCCGAACACATCAGACATCACTCCGAGATTGCCAAAATTTGTGCTGGACTGTGGTGCATTCGTGATCGACGTACCGAAATTGACGCGGTACAAGCTGTTTTGTGACTGCGCAAAAGCATAGTACGTGCCGTTTTCGTAGGCCAAGGCCGTGCCACGCAATACAGTTCCAAAGGAAATGCCGGGGACCGCTGACACAACGGGGTTGCTATCCGACAGCCCGTCATCAAAGTGGATCCTGTTCAATGTTCCGACAGCTGTGGATACCATGGCATACCAGGAGCCGCATTCCCGAATGAACGCCAGACCGCCGTGATTGCCGCTTCCCGTTTCAATAAAATCCGTTACAACGGATGAGCCAGCATCGGCAAACGAAGTTGGAAATCTCAAACGAACCAGCTTGTTGCTGTTAAGGTTTGCGACAAATGCGTACTTGCCGGTTGAATCTTCCAGGACCACGAGGTCGATTGGATTCGCCAATAAGCCATCGGTATACAATACACCGTCTCCCACGGGTTGATTCGTCAGGGAAGTACCAAATGAAAATCTGAAAACACGGTTATAAAAGTCGATACCTATACCGTAGAACTGGTCTCCTTCTTTAACAATGTCTACCGTCAACCACGAAGCCGAACCTACACCTGCATTTCCAAGCGGAACCGGAACCGGGGTATTTTTAACGTCAGTGCCGAAGTCGAGCCGGTAAAGGTTGCCGGTGGAACGGCTGGTATAGAATCCGTAGTATAGGCCATCACTCTCCACGATGTCGACCTTGAACGGAGAACCGGCTCCATTTTGAAAGATTGCTGCTGCCGGAATCGAATCCAGCTCGCCAGGACAAAAGTCCCATTGATAGCCTGCATGTCCGGCATCCGCCAGGAGTGTCACGGGTTGGTTGCGGCAGGCATTTGACGGGCCTGCAAAGTCGACGCTGAAACACTGTGAAAAAGATTGCACGCAAAGCAGCAAAGCTGAAAAAAATGGAAGGAGGACTTTGGGGGTCATAAGTCGTTTAGCCCACGCGAAACTTAGCGGCAATTCTGGACGATAAAGGAACACTTTGAAGATTGTTAATATGCGTGAAGACCTAAAAGGTAACTGTCTAAGGCTTCAAAAATGGACATCAAATTTAATAGACTTTTACCTAACTTTACAGTTTGCCTGTGCGTGGCCAGGCAAATAAACTTATGATTGCGCGCCTGAAGTTATCTCCGACGGACAATTTTTCCTGGATTTTGATTTCCATTTTGCTCAAAGCTGCGATGGTCGCGGTCTTTTTGCCCAATATAGCCGAGGGTTTTTATGAAGCAGCCGGGCGGCAAGTGTGGGTCTTTAAAGGCGGAGATACGAAGACCTATTTTTTGCCGGTTGAGAACCTCCTTTCGCGCGGCGCTTATGCACCTGATTACCGCATGCCGGGTTACGGCATTATTTACTTCGGGTTGAGGAGTGTAACCCCGGAACCGGTAGCGCAAAATCTGCTCATTATGCTGCAACTTGCGACATCGGCGCTAGCAACTTTCTGTTTGGCCAAACTGCTCTACCTTGTCACGAAGCGTGACCTTGTCTTTTACGTGACATTTTTTCTTTTTGGGTTGAGCATGAAGTCCACATATTGGGACCTTGCTTTGTTGACCGAAAGCTTTGCCCTTTCCACGATCATTTTCGCCGCGTACTTTTTTATTCTTTGGACTGAAACAAGAAAGAATCGCAACATTGTCTTGTCGGGTTTTTTTCTGACATGGTTGATTTTTCTTCGGCCGGCTTACCTTCCTGTGCTTTTGATCGTCGTGGCCGGCGTGCTGTTGGTAGGCTATCGGTTGCATGCATGGCCCTGGAAACGAACAGTATTAGCCGCGGGTATTTTTCTGACGCCGTTCATTTTTTTTGACGGATTATGGATCGTGCGCAATTTTCAAAAGTATGAACGCATCATCCCGCTGACAAAAACGATTTACTATCCTGAGCTGGAGCAATCATATGAGGGGGCCCTCATGGATTTTGTCATCGCCTATGGCGGAGACCGGTCTTTTTGGAACGAGTCTGGTGCGCTGCGATGGTTTCTTCCGGAAAAAAAACATCGCATGTTTGGGATATTGCCGCCCAATCTCGCGCCGGAGCCACCCGATGAAATCTACACGCGCGCTTTTAACAAGGATAGCCTTGAAGTTATCCGAAACGAGATCGCGATAATCGAAGCTGAAACAACGTCGGCAGAAACCGCCGGCAAACTGACGGCTGATGTCAAACGTAGACTCGGCGTCTACAAGGAATCAATCAAAAGAGATAAGCCACAAATTTATTATATTACATCACGACTGAAAATGATTAAGAGGTCACTTGTCCACACTTGGACCGAGTATCTGCCCAACATCTCCCTGTGGGACATGGACGTCAGGCAAAAATTATTAAAAGTTTACAACGGATCGCTGTATCTCTCGTCCATTGTGTTGGGATTCGCGGGCATTGTTTACTTTCTGATCAAACGCGATCTGAGAATTACGGTACTTGGAGGCATTGGCGTGTTCGCCACGCTGATCTATCCGATCCTGGGACACGTGGAGCCACGTTATTACCTGCCAGCCTATCCGTTTATGCTGGGCGTTGCAATTCTTTTTTCGGTCGAAAGTTACACTCGAATAAGGTCATATTACAATCGCAGATGATTTCCATCATTCTCCCGATATACAACGAATCACAAAATATTCCGATCATCCTGGCAGCCCTGGAAAGCGAGTTGTCGGGCTATGACTATGAGATCATCGCCGTCAATGACGGGTCGAAGGATGATTCATGGCTCAAGCTAAAAAGTGCATGCGCCCAGAATAAGAAGATAAAGGCTATCAACTTTCGAAAGAATTTCGGTCAAACGTCGGCGATCAACGCCGGCATCCAGGAAGCAAAGGGATCCATCATTGTCTTGATCGACAGTGACCTGGAGAACGATCCGAAAGATATACCGCGGCTGCTTGAAAAGCTGGAGCAGGGCTATGATGTGGTCAGTGGGTGGCGGCAGGCGCGGTGGCAAGGGAAATACCTCACGCGCAAGCTTCCGTCCGTGTTTGCCAATCGATTGATCAGCTATATTTCGGGTGTCAAGCTTCACGATTATGGGTGCACGCTCAAAGCGTATAAACGTGACGTTGTAAAAGATGTATTTTTGTACGGTCAAATGCACCGTTTTATACCGGTTTATTGCAGCTGGGAAGGCGGAAAGGTGGCCGAGATTCCGGTGACCTATCAGCCACGGCGGCACGGAAAGAGTAATTATGGGATATTCAGGACTTACAAGGTTGTGCTTGATCTGATCATGATGAAGTTCCTGGACAAGTATATGCAGCGACCGATTCATTTTTTTGGTGGGATCGGGATCCTTTCCTTTGTCGCCGCCGCCCTTTCGGCCGTGTTTGCACTTTATCTGAAATTCATCGGATACGCAACGTTAATTCAAACCCCGTTGCCGACGATCAGCGCAGTTTTCTTTATCATCGGTATCCAGTTGGTCCTGATGGGCGTGATGGCGGAAATCCTCATGCGGACGTATTATGAATCACAGGGCAAAATGCCCTTCAGGATTAAAGAAAAAATCAACATTGGATGAAGAAGTTAAACCTCGGCAGCGGCGAGTATCCCAAGGAGGGATTTGTGAACGTGGATTTTTACTCGGTTTCAGAGCCCGATGTTAAACATGACCTCACACACTTTCCATACCCGTTTGCAGAGGATTATTTCGACTGGATTGAATCTGACCATTGCCTGGAACACCTGCCGGATCCGTTTTCGGTGATGCGGGAAATCCACCGGATCGGAAAACCCGGCGCGACGGTTATTATACGGGTACCGCACTTTTCACGCGGGTTCACGCATGCAGAGCATAAGTCCGGTTTTGACGTAACGTTCCCATACTACTTCAAAAAAGGGTTCCCCGGTGGCTACCAGGGAGTTGAATTTGACTCCATGAGCACACGGTTAACGTGGTTTGCGCAACCGTATTTCAAGAAACAAGTTCTCTCCATGCCGGCGTTTTATGTTGCTCGGACCATCGGCATTGTTCTGAATTTCTTTGCGAATCTTTCTGTTTTCGCGTGTTCGCGTATCTGGTGCTTTTGGGTTGGAGGCTTTGAAGAGGTGGAGTTCAGACTCCGTATCAAGAAATGAGTGAAACCACGTTCTCACAGAGTAAATACGAACTGGCTTATCCAGCTGGCGTGGAGAATCATTATTGGACACGAAGCAGGCTTGCGATTTTGCATCACGTAATAAAAACATCAGGTCTGTCGCGCAAAAAAGTTTTGGAAATCGGATGTGGCAAAGGCATCGTGGTAGCGGCGCTCCGGCACCGCGATATTGACTGTACAGGCGTTGAACTCGCCGACGTGACGCCGATATCTGGCCTCGCCCCCTTTGTACGGCAAAATCAGGACGCGACGATGCTCGAGAAAAAAATTCGCGATTCGGTGGAGGTCATACTTCTTCTTGACGTTATTGAACACATCGAAGACCCACACGACTTCATGCATAAAATTCTGGTCAGCTTCATCAATGCGCGACACCTCATTTTCACGGTACCCGCACGAACAGAATTATGGTCGAACTACGACGAGTTTTATGGCCATTTTCGCCGGTATGACTTGGAACAAATGCAAGCTTTGGGCACAAAATTACATTTGAACGTGTTAACCAACCGCTACTTTTTTCATTCTTTGTACCTGGCAGGGGCTGCGATCGTCCGTGTTTCAAAGAAAAGACCGGTGCGTATAAAAGCACCACGTGGCCTTTCCAAATTGATCCACATGCTGCTGGCTGCGTTTTTGTACTTAGAATTCCTGTTGATACCCGGCCGCATTCGCGGTTCCTCAATTATTACCGTCTTTAGTCGTAACTGAAAAAAGTGAATTATGTGCGGGATAGCTGGCTTCATCGGAAATGGTACAGAGCAGGATATGCGAAAAATGATCAGTACGATTTCACACAGGGGACCGGATAACCAGCAGGTTTTTCTGCGTGATAATGTAGCGCTGGGACACGCCCGCCTAACAATCATTGACCTCGCAGCCGAAGCCAACCAGCCTTTTTTTAATGCAGACCATTCGGTGGCGCTTGTCTTTAATGGCGAGATTTACAATTTTCTTGAGCTAAAGAAAACGCTCGAAAAACAAAAAGATCATCTCTTCCGAACATCTTCCGATACCGAAGTTCTTCTCGCCCTCTATCAGTATTATGGCCTGGAAATGTTTCCGCATCTTGAAGGAATGTTCGCATTTGCGATTTATGATTTCAACAAGAACCGTTTGCTGCTTGCACGCGATCGCATGGGAGAAAAACCTCTTTACTACGGCCGCATCGGAGAAGCATTTGTTTTTGGATCCGAGTTGAAATCATTGCTGGCTTATCCGAAGGTCAGCACAGAAATCGACCCCCAGGCACTTGAACACTATCTTGTGTTGGATTACGTGCCAGCGCCTTATTCTATTTTCAGAGACGTTCGGAAGCTCGAAGCCGGCACGTACCTGTTGTTCGAAAACAATTCTGTCACCCAAAAAAAATATTGGGACGTCGTTTTCAACGAGTCAGACATAAACTTTGAGACCGCCTGCGACGAGTTTAGACGCCGGCTGGAGAAAGCGGTTGTCGGAAAGATGATCGCCGACGTACCACTTGGATTCTTTCTTAGCGGGGGTCTTGACAGCTCGACCGTAGCGTATTTTGCGCAGAAAAGCAGTAACAAGAAAATCAAAACCTACTCGATCGGCTTCGAAGACAAAAGCTACGATGAGTCGTCGTATGCAAAGCAAGTTGCGGATTTAATAGGTTCAGACCATCATCACGAGATGTTTAACGAGGCGCAGGCCGTACAGCTGATTCCGATGGTGGCCTCTAAGCTCGATGAGCCCTTTGCCGATCCCTCGGTGTTGCCGACTTTTTTGCTTACAAAATTCACACGCAAGCACGTCACGGTGGCTCTGGGCGGAGACGGAAGCGACGAACTTCTTGGTGGTTACCCGACATTTCTCGCCGACCGCTTTATCGGTGCTGTTAACGCCCTGTCGCTCCTGTCGAAGCCAATGATGGCCATGGCCCTGAAGTTGATGCCTGTCAGCGATCGAAACATCGGCCTCGACTTTAAGATCCGCCAATTCAGGAAGGGTGTCGGGGTACCTGATGACCTGGTGCATTCGATGTGGCTTAGCAGTTTTACACCATCAGAGGCAAAGCGCGTTCGAAAACAGGCCGCTAAAGGAACGTCTTTGTCGCAGCTCACGGACCTGATCGAATTTCACTTAAGAAACCTCGCGCCGACATCGCGCTTCAACCGGAATGCCGCGATCTATTACAAGACTTATTTGCCAGACGACATACTGGTAAAAGTCGACCGCGCCAGCATGTTCGCTTCGCTCGAGGTTCGAAGTCCGTTTCTGGATCACCGACTTGTTGAATTCGTTAACAACCTTCCCGAGTCGTATAAGCGAAAAGGTTTGGTAACCAAGCGCATCCTTAAAGAAAGCATGAAGGGCAAACTCCCCGATAATATTATTTACCGGCCAAAGAAAGGATTTGGCATACCATTATCCCTTTGGT
>DASPNN010000645.1:0-3591 GCA_035626495.1 Chryseosolibacter sp. | reverse complement strand
TCATGCGTTTAAACTGTTAAATGCCAAACTCTTTGTATTTTTCCGCCTTAAGGCTTTAATCCATGTCAGTCCCTCCCCACGGGCAATTGACCGTCTCGGTTGCTATTGTATTTCTTTTGGCTTGTTCGAGCTTTGCGCAGTCTCCGTATATTCTTCGCGATTCGGATGTCGTTCACAGGATGGACAAGCATGTTGAAGTCTACCTGGATCCAACGGGGGCAGCTACTTTTGAGGATGTCGCCGCACCGGTTTTTCAAAGATTCGAACCCAGCAAAGGCAATCTGACTTTCGGGTACATCAAATCTGTCATTTGGTTAAAGGTCACGACGAAGGTATCCACACCGAAAACAGAGTGGCACCTTGAAATCCCCGCTCCGTTCCTTGAATACGTTGACTTTTACCAGTTGCGTGACTCATCCTGGCACCATTCGCAGGCTGGCTACTACAGGCCGCATCACATTCGGGAGATTTCGCATACCGGTCACGTTATAAGCCTGCATTTCGGAGCGGACTCTGTCAGCCGGGTATTTGTGCGCATCGCAGGTTCGAGTCCAAAAACGTTTCCACTCCTGATCATGGAAAAGGACAGATTCATAGGCAAGCTCCGGTACGAAGACATTGGCTATGGCATCTTTTTCGGAATACTGGCGGTGATGTTTTTTTTCAATTTTTTCATCTACGCCACCCTGAGGCTGACGAATTACCTGCTGTATATCTGTACGATTGTCTGCACGTTCTTAATTTTCGCGGCTGCATCCGGATACGCTGGAAAGTTTCTTTGGCCCCAGAGCCCCGACTTTAATTTTTACGCGGGCCGGCTTACGCTGGGGATCCTCACGATCTTCCTGGCAATTTTTACGATGCGTTTTCTGGAGGTACGGAAATATTCCAGAGTGATGTACTATATGCTCGCATCCCTGGTGGTGCTTGGCGTGGTCGCTTTCATCCTGGTGGCAACGGGCGCGATGTCTTCGGCCGGCAACAACCTGGTAGCGGTTTCGACGATCATTTACATGACGACCGGGATCGTCTGCCGGGCCGAGGGAAACAAAACAGCAAATTACTTTATCGCAGCCTGGACTGTTTACCTGATTGGTGGATTGCTGTTGTCCCTGCGCAATAGTGGGGTGCTCGACTTCAATTTCTGGACAACACATTTGGTGGAGATCGGCGCTGCCCTGGAGACGATCATAATCGCTTTGGCTTTGGGTGACCGTTACCGGCGATACAAGCTCGAGAAGGAAGAAGCCCAGGCGTTGGCCTTGAGAGTGCAGCGGGAAGCCACCGAAGAACTTGAGATGAAGGTCAAAGAGCGCACCGAGGAGCTGACCAATGCCTATGAAGAGCTCAATGAAACCCTGAAGAAAAACAAGTTGCAGACAAAGGTCATCGAAGACAAGAATGCGGAGCTCGACGCTTTCTTTTATCGAATCTCCCATGATCTCAAGGGACCGATTTCCTCGCTGCTCGCCCTGGCTTCGCTGGCCAAGATTGATATCCGCGATCCACTCGCGCAAACGTACTTCGAAAGGCAGTATCGACAGGTCGAACGCATGAACGACATCGTCACCGGGTTGATCAAGCTCACCCGTCTGACCAGCGGCAACCTCCCGCGTCAAAAAATCGATTTCGATAAGCTGGTCGATGAATGCATTCTGTCGTTCAATGGCGCGGCGAATTTTCCGAACATTACTTTCAGGAAAAACATCCAGCCAGGACTTGAATTCCACTCCGAGTGGGTGTTGCAAAATGCGATTCTCCAAAACCTGATTGAAAACGCGATCAAATATGCGCGCGACGAGTCTCCTTTTGTCGATATCCTTGTGGCCGAGCAGGCGGGCGGTGTCATGATCGAGGTAGCGGACAATGGTCAGGGGATCGACCCCGAGCTTCAGCCTAGGATTTTCGAAATGTTCTTTCGCGGAACAGACGGGTCGGACGGCTCAGGATTGGGTCTGTATATTCTCAAACGTTCCGTCGACCGGTTGAATGGAACAATCGAGGTGACCAGCACACCCGGTATCGGATCCAGGTTCACGGTACGGTTACCTGCACTCCTCGAGGCATCATTGTTCTTCAAGCCCGCTGACGTTCCCCGCCGCGATGGCACCGGGGAGTTAGATTCGGGCGGCGGAATTTTGGATTACTCGCCGCATTCAAAGGGTATTTCGCCCTGAAAGACCACGTCGCCACTGCGCAAAAGCGAAATGGTGACTTTTTCGCATCCCGTATCGTCGATATCGAAACTCATTTCCTGATCTATGGTAATGACGTCATCCTTGACGATGGTTCCTCCTTTGTATATCCGCAACAGGAATTCACCCGAACCGTTGATAACGAGGCGGGTGTTCTGGGATGCCTGTTCGGCATCGCCTTCACCAATAATGGTGTTCCAGAGCGAGCCGCCGTAGTCCACGACATCAAAGTCCGACAGGGTTCCATCCGCGTAGATGAGGTATCCTTTCACCTCGATGGGAATACCGCTTTCTTCCTCCGTATAATCACCCTCCTCATAGCCCTCTTCACGCTCGGTTTCTTCTCCGGTCTCTGTTCCAAAAAACGAAGCGTAGAACGGCGATGCCCCAAAGAGTGACTCGTTTGAAAGCTGGTCTACAAGTGCTGCTTTTACTTTCTGGTCGGCGGTCTCGATCATCCGTTTGTAAAGGGCTGCGAAAGTTACATCGGCTTCTTCGAAGGTGAGCGCTTCGACTTTCACGTAACCGGTCGAAAACCATTTATCGCCCATCCGTTTGCCGATGACCTGCACCCAGCCATCGCCGGCGTCTTTGGCGGCGACAAATTCCATCTCGTCGAACTCCTTGTCTGACACAGTTGCAAAATCCGGACGTTTAAACAACATGCTTTTTGTAATGAAGGCGGCAGGCCGGACATCCATAGCGATCAGGTCTTCGCGAACCCAGCCCTGCTTTCCATCCGACAACTCGATCTTTCGGTAGCGATTGCGTTTTGCGCCGGAAGCTTCGGATGCCGTGTCGGTCAATGCTTTCACCCGCTCACCAAGGTAAATGGTCGTGAGATATTTACCTTTTTCCCCGGGATTGTCCCGCACACCCAGCTCGTTCCAATTGCACAAGGACACCGTGGGCGGCGCGTCGTCGCGGACGTCGGATGCATCGGACGTAGCATTTTCGCCGGTTGGCGTTTTGCAACTTGAAAAGATCAGCACGACCACGGCAAGCAGGAGAAAGTATTTCATAGCGGGATAAGTTGGTAAACTAATTTAACCATATAGTTCGAGATTTCAATTGGATTGCAGAAACGTCAATCTGGATCAAGCTTTCAATTTTCCAGCGATCCATCGCATGAACATGACGCAGAGCAATGCAACCGGATGATACATGATGATCAGGAAAACGATGCTCGCTTCATCGGAGCCGTGTGCGTTGCGAAAGACAATCCATCCGCGGGCAATGACAAAACAGACGACCATGAATGCGATGGACAATCCCATCGACGCAAAAAAATACTTCCACGGCGTGCGAGAGAAGGCAATAACCACCGAGTTGAATACAATGTATAGCCCATATGCGGCGCCTGAAACAAACCAGGTTTCCTCGCTTCCCGCCGGGC
>DASPNN010000644.1:0-2035 GCA_035626495.1 Chryseosolibacter sp. | reverse complement strand
CGTCGGCGATGCCGCGGATGGTTATCCGGGGATTTCGGGCATTGGTCATATTGGTGCGGCGCGCCTGCTGAATGAATACGGACCGATCGAAGCTTTCCCCGAGAAGGTACTCGGTAAAAAACGTGAACAAGCCTTGTTGTTCAAGCGCCTCGCCACTTTGCGAACCGATGCCCCCCTTTTCAGCGATGTCGACCTGCTGCGATGGCGCGGGCCGACTTCTGCTTTCGCCGCGCTCACAGCAAAAATGGGAGAGCCGCGTCTACTTGCCAGGGCCAATGCCGTCGCGACAAAACTCAATTAGCCTCCTTCAGAAATTTTCGATGTGACGTCTGCTGACTGGAAACTATACCATTCCGCGGCGCTGTGTTGTGGTCTTCATCTTCGAAATAATAATAATCAGAATTTCTTGTAACCCCGAAGGTCATTTTCCATCCAATGGAAGTAACGTTTTAAAAACAAATCAAAACATGAGAAAATTAACAAAGCTTACTACCGGCATTTTCATGTCGGTCGTATTGTCCGGATCAAATGCGTTTGCGCAGGAAAATCCAAAACTATCCGACGCAGAAGTGGCATCGGTTGCCGTTGTAGCAAACCAAATTGACATAGCCTATGCTGACATCGCGCGGGAAAAATCCACGAATGCCGAGATTCTGAAATTCGCCGAGACCATGACCAATGATCACCGGGCCGTGATCAGCCAGGCGGGTGCGTTGGTAAAGAAACTGGGAGTGACGCCGCAGGATAACGATGTAAGCAGGAAACTTCTGTCTGATGCTGAAAAGACGAAAAAAGACCTGCGCGCCAAATCCGACGCGGAATTTAACAGGGCCTATATCGATAATGAAGTCGCATACCATAAAGCTGTAATTGCTGCCGTGGAAGGTCTTTTGATACCGGAAACGGAGAATGCAGAGTTAAAAACGCTGTTGCAGAATATTCTGCCGGCACTTAAGACACATCTCGCGCATGCTGAAATGGTTCAGAAGAGGATTAAATGAGCTCCGGATGCAGCGGTATTTTTCGGGTTTCTTTTTATTGGCAATTTTATCAGTCTGTTGTAATGAGCAGGGAAATGAGAAAAAATCCGTTGATGGCGGCTATCATGAATTCGAGATAGCCGAGCCTCCGGCATCCGGTGACATGGTTCATGTTGTCGAGATAATCCAGATGAAATTCGTTCCCGATGTGGTGAATGTAAGCAATGGGGATACCGTTGTGTGGATCAACAAGGATATTGTCGACCACGATGTGACTGAGCGTCATAGAAACTTGTGGCGATCATCGCCAATGGCCGGCGGCAGTTCCTTTAAACTGGCGGTGACAAAAAGCCAGTCATACTACTGCAGTTTGCACGTTGTCATGCAAGGTAAAATAATTGTCGATGGAAACGAGATTGCAACGACCGGTAGCCCTTCCGAAATAACGATGTGTCAATGATCAACACCTTTCGACTTATAATTCGCTGTGTCCTGTGGGGACGGGTGGGCTAAATCACATTGATTCAGACCCTGGCAAATGGCTCCCTTCTGCGAGCCATTTTGCTTTATCAGATGAATCCTGACGTGTGAATTATCTTTTACTGGAAAAACACGGCTCGTCTTATTTTTATTGTTCCTGGGCCTGAAATTCCCACGCCGAAGCATTTTTGCGAAGTACACGAAAAAAAAGGCGGTTCCTCAACCGCCTCTGCTGAAATCTTTAATGTTCAATATCAAGGATTCGGAAATATTCTCCACCCGTAAACATCGCGGAGCTCAATAAGCTTTGCCATGTCTTCCGCGGTTGGCGGACCGGGGAATGCAGGATCTTCGGCCAGGATGCTCGCCAGTTCAAAGTCTCCGTTGTAGATCTTTTTTCTAACCGCGTTTTTATAAACGCTGCTGATCATGGCGCTGACCACTTCAGTGGGGAGGTTGGGAGACCCGCTCGCGATAAAGTTTAGCTCATGCGTGTTCGGCAGGATGATACTTTTTGTTAGGGTAGACGATGGTCCGTACAAACGGCGCAGACGGCGATTCTTCGATACGTCGAG
>DASPNN010000643.1:0-2036 GCA_035626495.1 Chryseosolibacter sp. | reverse complement strand
AAGGGCAATATTGTCGAAAGTATCCTCGTTTACTGAGTATAATTGTGATGTAAACCTTTCGAAAGTATCCAAGCGTTACGTAATTTGAAATCGTTAATAATGAAGCATGAAGTTAGTTAAGGGCATCGCGATCCTGGCATGTTTTTCCGTTCTGTTCGGATCCTGCTTCGACCCTCCGGAGTTTCCGACGGTCCCGGAAATTGTCTTTCAAGATATTACTTTTTGTGACGTTGCTGACGGACCGGATACCTTGTCCGTGTACATTAAATTCAAAGACGGGGACGGCGACCTCGGCGTCGATCCGCAGCACCCAAAGTATTCGTCGCCACCTTATCATTTTGCGGATTTTTATCAAAACCTCGCCGGAAATTTTTCAAAGGTTACCGTCCTGTCAGGACAAATCACCTCTGGCAATAACAGCACCCTTGTCGACGTTCTCGACCTGGCCGACCCCACCGCCGGGGACCTTATTTTTCCAAGAACGCGAAAGAACCCGGCATATACGAGTCAACTCCCTCCATACACGTGCGAATTTTATGATTACAGGGATTTTGTGATCCACAATACCGACACTGCGGCGCTTGACAAGTTCTCCGTGTACAAGGACACGCTGGGAGATAAAAACGACCCCTATTATGTCATCACTGACACGCTGTATCACACGAGTAACCCGAACCACTACAATATTGAAGTGGATTGGTTCATTTTGGTAGACCCCAACAGTTCAGTGCATGAAACGCGTTATCGTGAATACGACTGGAAGAAGGAGCGGTGTACGACTTACGATGGCCGTTTTCCGATCCTGTCAGAAACTAATAATACGGCCCTTGATGGCACCCTCCGGTACAGCATGGAATCGCGTGGTTTCCAGATCCTGTTTGGAGGAAAAACCATGAAGCTGCGCGTTCAGATCAAAGACCGGCTGCTCAACAAGAGCAACATCATAGACACCGGGGATTTCACGCTGGAATCTATCCGCAAATGCGGCAACTAAAATAAAGGAGGAAACTTCGCCGGGTCCATCTCGCCCATGATCCCGTAAACAGTTTCGAAAACATCTTCCGTATTGGGCTTCGTAAAGTAATCTCCATCCGACGCATAGGCGGGCCGGTGCTCTTTGGCAGAAATCGTTACTGGCTTTGAATCGAGGTAACGATACCCGTCCTGTACTTCCAGGACCTGTTGCATCATATACGATGTAGCGCCCCCGGGAACGTCCTCGTCAGCAAAGATCACGCGGTTGGTCTTCCGCAATGAGTCAACGATCGTGTGATGGATATCAAACGGTAACAGTGTCTGGACGTCAATAACTTCAACAGAGATGCCGACCTTGTCGAGGCTCGCAGCCGCTTCCATCACCACACGACACATAGCTCCGTAAGTAACTATCGTCAGATCCGTGCCTTCGCGCAGAACTTCCGGCACACCGAGCGGGATGGTGAACTCACCAATGTTGTCTGGCATGCGCTCTTTGAGCCGATAGCCATTAAGGCATTCTATGATAATGGCCGGGTCATCAGATCGAAGCATGGTATTGTAAAACCCGGAAGCCTGTGTCATGTTCCGTGGGACGAGCAGGTAGATGCCACGCAGGCTGTGGAGGATCATTCCGATGGGTGAGCCGGCATGCCACACGCCTTCGAGGCGATGGCCACGTGTGCGAACTATCAGCGGGGCCTTTTGCCCGCCTTTGGTCCGATATCGCAATGTTGCCAGGTCGTCTGACAACGTTTGAATGGCATAAATAAAATAGTCCAGGTACTGAATCTCAGCGATGGGTCTAAGCCCGCGTATAGCCAGTCCGATGCCCTGGCCGATGATCGTACACTCGCGGATACTCGTATCTGTTACCCGCAGCTCTCCGTGCTTTTGCTGAAGTCCTGCGAACCCCTGGTTCACATCACCGATCTTGCCAACATCTTCACCGAAGGCCAGCACGCGCGGATCCCGTTCGAGCGCCGCGTCAAAACAATGCTGTAGGACCTCGCGGCCATCCACGATGGAAGAGCTGTCGGAAAACACCGGATCGATCCTTT
>DASPNN010000642.1:0-5835 GCA_035626495.1 Chryseosolibacter sp. | reverse complement strand
CCAACGCCTTTCCGATAAATCGCATCATGTTTTTCCGGCTGATCTTTAATTTCCCCGTTGACTCCAGTTGATGGGTGAACACCTTGATTTCACCCAGAAGGTTTTCCCCAATGCCATTATAATAATCCAACGCCACAGACTGCGCCAGGTGAAGCATCGCAATCCTGATCACCTTGTCATCGATCCGACCGACAACTACTTCGGCGAAATCGAATTTCAGGTCCTGCCCTGGCTCGACCCGTATCTGGTAATCGTCGCGAAAATATGGGGTCACAGGGACACGCTGATACTGGTTTATCGTCTTGATCGCGTATCTCATCTCCTCCTCAGTATATCCGGTAAATACCACGACGCCATAATTGGTGTAATACTGAAATTTATTCTCCGTAAACGAATAAACGAGCTCTGATGAGGATTCTGCAAGCGGCTTGATTTCTAAAAAACTTTTAATGGCTTTTATATCCAGCTGATTGGCTACGAGAAACGCATTTAACCTAACTATCCGGGACATGTACTTTCTTTTATTAAACCCGAATTTAGTCAACTTCTGAACACTTTCTCCAGCAATGCGATCGGAACGGATGTTTGAAGCAGCCAGTTGAAACGCGCCGCTGGCTGGCAGGTTCTTTTTTGATAATCGTCCGATAAAATGCAACTATCCCATCTAAACAATTGTTGTCATATTATCCATTCTTATCTTGAGCCCAGCACGCGGGTCGGCCTTAACATAAATTGCAGATCGTTTCTAAGACAGAGCCCCTCAACGGTTGAGATCATTTTTCAGCTTTAACATTCAGCCGACGATGAACAGCAAGCGGACCCGGAATAAAATCAGGCTACTATCGCAAACTATTATGTCATGACTATTTTGAGAATTCAATTTGCGCATGAAAACAAGGCAACTGCGTGCCCCGAGAAGGAAGGAAAGGAGTGATTTATGATGTACGGACAATTGCAATACTACAACGCTGAACTAAACACCTGGGTGAGAAGCATAGATTTTCACAAACGCGAATTGAATGAATTGCAGGCGCAGCTTAATGTTTTGTTGAATTTTCCGTTAGTATCGTTGCCAAGCTCCAAAGCTGGCAATGCTTTCATTGACCAGCTGATAGTGCAGGAACAGCGGTTCGATCATGTTCGTCAGCATTTGGATCATCAGGCTCTGCGCCTGAAACACGCCATCATATCTCCCGGAAAGCTCGAATCCGCTGTTGTGGTGATACAGGAGAGTTGCCGGATGAAAATGCAAATCTATGAACGGGCTTTTATCAAGACAAAATACAATTGTTGCGTTTTTCTCTCAGACTTTTTCCAGCCTGATCAAATGGTCGCGCAGGCTAAATGATGTTTTTAGAAGAGAACTTATCTTTTAGGTCATTACTTCTCTTACAAGGCTGTGCGTAAAGTCGCCACAAAACAGCTTCATCTTAGACGGCATTCTTCGCTGAGCAATGAAGGCCGGTACCGGTAAGAGAAAATGAACCGTTAACGCGGCGGCTGCGAGCCTGATCGGCAAAGTCACCCGTAGCCTTTCTCCCGGGAGGCGTCAGCAAACCGCGAAAAGAAATCTACAGCAGCACCCTTTTTCAAAAAGAAAAATAAGGCACTTTATTTTTCGCCAATTCCTTCACTGGCTGTTTCGGGCATAACGGCATTAGCATGAAGGTTAAGAAATTGGATACAGTACGTTTTGCACCTAAAATCGAAGGTGGCTTCTTTACCACGGTGACAGCGAAGGTAAATGCATACTTTGAGGCCAATCGAATTTCTCCTTATGCGAACAGAGAGATGTGGGTGAAAACGGTTGTAATGCTGCTCCTGTACTTCGTGCCCTATTTATTGATGGTCACAGGATCAACAGCCGGAAGTCCGCTGCTTTTTTTTGGTTGTTGGTTCCTCATGGGGTGGGGTATGATCGGGATCGGAACTTCCGTCATGCACGATGCCAACCACGGAACGTACTCACCCAACATTAAGCTTAACAACGCCATTGGCTTCATTCTTGAAATAATCGGCGGCTATACGGTTACCTGGAAAATTCAACACAACGTTCTCCATCATACTTATACGAATATTGCAGGCCTCGATGAAGATATTGACAGTATAAGCTTACTGAGATTCTCTCCGCGGCAACCGCGCTTCTGGTTTCACCGCTATCAATATATATACGCCTGGTTTTTCTACATGATAATGACCTTGTACTGGATGACGGCAAAGGATTACAGACAGGTAATCCGGTACAAACAACATGACTTACTGGTAAAGCAAAGGGTCACGCTCCCTCAGGCTGTTCTTCGCATTACGGTCTACAAGCTGTTTTACTATTCCTATATCATGGTACTACCAATTCTGTTTTCAGGCATGCCCTGGTATTTTGTCCTGATGGGTTTTTTAATCATGCACTTTACCGCGGGACTTGTTCTTTCCTGCATTTTCCAACCTTCCCACATCATGGAGACATCTTCTTTTGCCGCTCCTGTAACCATTGAAGGAAAAAAGCGCATGGAAGATTCATGGGCAATTCATGAAGTGGCAAATACCACGAATTTCTCGCCGAGAAGTAAAATTTTTTCATGGTTCATAGGCGGCCTTAACTATCAGATAGAACATCATCTTTTTACGAACATCTGTCACGTGCATTATCCAAGAATTGCCCCCATTGTAAAGTCGACCGCGCTCGGTTTCAGCATACCGTACAACGTACAACCAACCTTCTTAAAGGCACTAAGCGAACACGCCAGGATGCTTAAAATACTCGGAAAAAAATAACCGCTGCAATCCGTCCATGACAAAATTAAAGATCGGAATTATTGACCTGGTAAGTAAGGGCCCTACGACCACACTGTGGGCAAGGATCATGCATGCCAACCTTGCCAGCATTATGCCCCAGATAGTAGCCACCTGGTGTGAACAAGATGGGCATGAAGTGACATTCATATGCTATACCGGGTTCGAGAAGTTGGAAAATGAATTGCCGCGTGACGTCGACCTCGTTTTTATTTGTTCCTTTACACAGGCAGCTTTCCTTGCTTATGCTTTGAGCAACTATTTCAGAAGTAAAGGAGCAGTAACCGTCTTGGGCGGACCCCATGCCCGTTGCTATCCGGATGATTCGATCAAGTACTTTGACTACGTTCTCGGTCTTACCCACAGGTCAACAATTAATGAAATATTAAAAACTTTCGGACCACAGCGGCCGATCGGACTTCATCTTTCCGCCAGGACCCAGCCCGTTGAATTTCCAGGTATGAAAGAGCGATGGAGGTTTGTTGAACCAACACTAAAAAAGGCCCCTTTTGTCAAGTTTATCCCAATGATGGCGAGTGTCGGTTGTCCTTATACGTGCTCCTTTTGTATTGATGCGACGGTACCCTACCAACAATTGAGTTTTGACGGTGTGAAAGAGGATCTCAAGTTTCTTCTTACGAAACTCAAAAGTCCCATGGTAGCCTGGCAGGATCCAAACTTCGGAATACGCTTTAAGGAAAATATGGACGCCATCGATGCTGTCGGGCGCGCGCGTGAATTTCAGTTTCTTGCCGAAAGCAGTTTGTCAATCCTCATTGAAGATCACCTGAAAATGATGAAGGAAAAGAACTTTAAAGCGCTGCTGCCCGGCATCGAATCATGGTACGACATGGGCAACAAGTCGCGGGCTGCACACCTGGGCGCGGAGCAAAAAGTCGATCAGGTATCAGAGCACGTGAACATGATCTTGCGTTACGTGCCGTATATACAAACGAATTTTGTTTTAGGCCTGGATTGCGACGCGGGAGAAGACCCCTTCGAGCTGACCAAACGTTTTATTGATAAATCACCCGGAGCGTTTCCGGGCTACTCGCTTCTTACATCTTTTGGAGAGGCAGCGCCGCTAAACCTTGAGTATCAAAAATCAGGACGAGTGCTTCCATTCCCGTTCCACTTTTTGAACAACCATCTGGCCATGAACGTCAAACCAAAAAATTATGAGTGGATAGACTTTTACGACAAAGTGATTGATCTTACTGAATATACTTTCTCAGGAAAAGCAATTTACAAGCGGTTTTTGGCAACATCCGATTTTACATCAAAGTGGATGAATTTTATGCGCGCGATATCCAATGAAGGCAATGGCCGGATTCGCTTTTACAAGATGGTGCGAAAAAATCTGCAAACAGATCGTTCCTTCCGCGCATATTTTGAAGGGGAAAACACGCAGCTTCCTGAATTCTATTTAAATATTATCCGAAAGGATCTGGGCTCCTGGATGAGATGGCTTCCGGAGGGAGCCCTTGATCATGATCAGAATGCCTATATGCGTAAACATTCCAACGAGGGAACGACCAAAGTAAAAGCCGGAAAAGTCAACGTGACCTGATCACTGTTCAGATTGCTGATCACCTTTTAAACACTCGCGTGTATCAATCCATGGAGAAATAAATCAGAATAAGACAACGCAATCGCAGCATAAACGGCTCCACGCGAGGTTCCCTTCATAGTTTTGTCAGGCGACGACGAGAAACTTTATCAAAGCAATTCATAACGCATTCAACTATCCGATAATCTTTTCAACGGGAGGCGGTACCGTGCGATGTAGTATCTCTGAAAGGATCAAGCTGAACAACACGAACGATACAAACAGGATGAAACCGGGTTGCAGGGAGGTTTGATTTGTTGATACCGTCGCCAGCGATTCTGTTTTCACGTTGATTCCCGCAAGCTGCGAATCCAGGATGCCATTGAAGCCGATATAGGCCATGAATATAGCCACCACATTTACGTCTGCCATGCTCCACTTTCCCGACTTGAATGCAAAATATTGAATGAACCGTTTATTCTTCCACGAGTCTTTCCCCAGGAGGTAGACCTGTGTGGCAAGAAGCTTACCAAAGGGAAACAGGATGCTGAAGGCCAGGATGAGAATGCCAACGATCACAGAATCAATCTTCGCCGTCCGGATCAATATGGTCACCACGTCTACGATGCTTTTGCTTTGATAAAAGATCACCTGGTCATTGAACCTGATCTGTTCTCCGATGAGTGTAAAGCTCAGCTCCTTGATCCGCGCGTCGATTTCAATCATCGGCAATGTCAGCCCGCCAAGCAAAACTACCAGTGCCAAAATTACGGAAACAATAAAGAGAGGTGTATGAACTTGTCGCTGCTTGCGCAGTAACCACCAGCCCGCGAGACAGATTACCAGAAGCCCAACGAGCGTATAGGTGTAGCGGTACGTCTGGGTCTGCAGGTCATCACGCAACTTTTCGGTCTTGTCATTGAAGTCTGTAATATCCTTTGCCCCGTATTCTTTCAGCAATGCATCTACCGCCCTTGTATCGTTGGTGCTGTCATAGGTAATCGATTCAGCCTCATCCAGCTTGCTTTGTGCCAGAAACTTAAGCTTTGAACGGTGCTTCTTGCGGGATATCTCCTTAACGATGGCAGCGGAGAACTCAGGCACTTTTTTATGTAAATCGTCTTCGTTGACGAGCGTTTTTACCGCGAACCGTTTCAATTTGTCACCGACCTTCTTGGGTTTCTTGTCCAGCATCCTGTCTGCCTCATCGATGAGCGCGTGCAACATGCTGCTGACTTCATACTCCAGGGTATCTTTTTCTGCGGGCGTAAACTCAAAATCTTCGATGCGATTGCTAATGATCTCCGAAACATGGTCGCGCCATGCGTCAACAGACAGCAAACCAAAGGTGATGTTATTCAAAATGGAATAATGCTCCTTGATCCGTGCCCGTTTCGTCGACAGCTGGTAGGCCTGGAGGCCACACCAGAAGGCGCTGCCTGCAAGTAAAAGCCCGATGAAAATTACCAACCCGCGTTGTATGATTATCTTGTTCA
>DASPNN010000641.1:0-5082 GCA_035626495.1 Chryseosolibacter sp. | reverse complement strand
TTCATTCTGGCCGCCGAGTTTGCCGCGTTTTTTCATCCAGCTGTAGAAGGTGCCCTCCTTCACACTGTGTATCCGCGGGGCGATCAATGCCAGGTCGTGCGCGCGTTTGGCGTCATAGTCTGAGTTCACCTGGCGCAGGCTGTCGTCGAGCACTTTTGCGAACTGCTCCAGGCTCGCCGGTTTCACTTTGAATTCAATGACCCACTCATGTCCTCCCTTTTTGTCCTTTTCAAGGAAGATCGGCGCGGCGGTAAAATTATCGATGATGGCATTCGTGTACTCGCACGCTTTCGTGATTGCCGCCTCGGCATTCTCAATGATTACCTCCTCGCCGAAGGCGTTGATAAAATGTTTCGTCCGTCCCGAAATTTTGATCCTGTAAGGACTGACACTGGTGAATTTTACAGTGTCGCCGATGTTGTACCGCCATAATCCCGCATTCGTGGAGATGATCATCGCGTAATTTTTCCCAACCTGCACCTGGTGAAGCGGTATCGCCCGAGGGTTTTCCTCGTCAAGCAGATCGACAGGGATAAACTCGTAAAAGATGCCGTAGTCGAGCATGAGCAGCAGCTCGTCTGAATCTTTTTGATCCTGGATACCGAAAAAACCTTCACTTGCATTATAGGTTTCCCAATAACGCATGCTGCTTTTCGGAATCAGCGACTCAAAAAGCGTTTTATACGGCTTGAACGAAACGGCTCCGTGGAAAAAGGCCTCCAGGTTTGGCCACACTTCAAGGATGTTGTTCTTTTTCTGAAGTTCGACGATCCGCTGGATCAGCAATACGGTCCATGTTGGCACGCCGGCGATGTTGGTTACGTTGACTTCGGCGGTCTCGCGCGCCATCTTTTCGATCTTTTCTTCCCAATTGCCCATGAGCGCCGTCTCCAGGCTGGGTGTGCGTATGAACTGCGCCCACGGCGGCAGGTTCTGCATGATTACGGCCGACACGTCACCATAAAATGACGAGGCGCTGGAATCGTATTCATTGATCTGGTGGCTTCCACCAACCGCCAGGCCCTTGCCATCAAACAGCCGTGAATCCGGAAAATTGTTAACGTAGATTGAAATGAGGTCTTTGCCCCCTTTGAAGTGACATTCTTCAAGCGCTTCCTGGGAAACTGGAATAAATTTGCTTCTATGGCCGGTGGTGCCCGAAGACTTCGAGAACCACCGTATTTCGGAAGGCCAGAGAATATTTTCTTCCCCGCGCATCAACCGCTGGATATAGGGAAACAAGTTTTCATACGTGTGGATCGGAACGCGCTCGCGGAACTGTTCATAGTTCTGGATGTCGCCGAAGTGATACTGCACCCCAAATTGCGTCAGTTGGGCTTCGTCGATCAGCCGCATGAATAATTCGTCCTGAACATCGTGGGGATATTTCATGAAGAGTTCGATCTGATGAATCCTCTTCCGCATGACCCAGGTCAATATCGAATTTATAAGCCCCATTCAACTTAAGGTAACAGACAAAAATACAGTTTGTAATCTAATTAAGATGTGTAAAACTTGCGCCTAAGTTACCGGATTTGATTTTTAACGCAGAACTCTGAAACACAAAACCATGGCATGGCTTTACCTCATCATCGCCGGACTGTTTGAAGTGGGATTTACCACCAGCCTGAAACTGTCTGAAAATTTTTCGAACCGACTCTGGACATTGGTATTCCTGGTGTCGATCACCTTGAGCTTCGTCTTCCTAAACAAAGCGATCCAGACCATCCCGATCGGCACAGGATACGCCGTCTGGACGGGAATTGGCGCGATTGGGACTGCATTGATCGGAATATTCTTCTTTGACGAGCCCGCCGACTTCTGGAGAATGCTCTTCATTTTCATGTTGATTGGTTCGATTGTCGGATTGAAAGCCGTCTCGCCCTGAAACAAAAAAAGGCTGCATGTTCTGCAGCCTCCCTGATTTTTTCTTGTACGCACTCAGACGTTTTTCCATTTTATTCCGCAGCCGATCGCCTTGGTTTTTGTGGTCGGCACATCTTTGCCGGCCAGCAATGCGTCAACGGCCTCTTCCACATACTTTTTGTCGACTGCTTCCGCGTTCTTCGCATTGTTGTCTATCGCACCGATGTAAGCAACCTTGAAATTTCTGCCCTCCCGCTTCAAGACAAATACATGCGGGGTATTGGTAGCACCAAATGCTTTCGCCACCTTTTGAGTTTCGTCAACCAGGTATGGAAACTGGTAATTTTTCTGCTTGGCCATTTTAGCCATTGCCTCGAATGAATCCCCGGGAGAAACATCCGGGTCGTTGGCGTTGACCGCGACGACCGGGAACCCCTGTGCTTTGTATTTCTGATCTAAGCTGATAATTCGTTCGTTGTATGCCTTCGAGTAAGGACACGTATTGCAATCAAAAATCAAAATGACACCTTTTGCGGTGCCGTAATCTGCCAGCGACACCATTTTTCCATCAACATTCTTCAATTTGAAGTCAGCGACGGTGTCGCCGACGCCATAACCTGTACCAACGGGTTTGGCTGCTGTAACCAGGAACGCCGCAGTGGCGAACAAAAGAATCCTCGCGATTTTCATAAGTCTGTACGTTTTAAATTATTTGTCTTTATTTGACTGCATCAATAAGCCTTTCAAGATCACCTTCGCGAACCGGATTTGCAACGAATTTTCTTTTACCGGTTTTGTGGTTGATCACAAGAGTCGCCGGCAATGAGCCGGACCATTCCGAGTGAATATCATCAATCCAGCTATTGGCATCGGGCTCATCCACGATCAGGACCTCGCTTTTGATCTTCTTGAGCGCGACGAATTTGTAAACTTTTTGAGGATCATCCACCAGGTCAAGGTCCATGCTGACAAGAGTGACCTTGATGCCGGACCGCCCTTCATTATTGAGTTTTTCAAAAAGCGGCAGCTCCGCCACGCATGGACCACACCAGGTCGCCCAGAAATTCACGACTTCGATCTGGTCCGATTTTGCGTTCAGTCGCTCGATCAGTGTTTTTGAATCAATGATCGGCGCGGATTGTGCAGTGGCCAGCGCGGGAAGGCAGACGAGCAGGTATAGAAACAATTTTTTCATCATAATCAGAACGTGAATTGTGCGTCGTAGTTTTAGATAATGCAAAGAAGTTTGATGTGTGGCATGACAAACATCCGGTCGAAAAACACTCAATTTCAGTCAGTTGCGGAGCGTGCGTGCGGAGACCGAAAAGAAATCCACAAAAAAAGCAAGTTATCCACACGTCTGGTAATGGCCGTTTTAATGCTTTGATTAACAAGGCTTTGCACCACATTTTGTAAATCATTTCTTTGTGGACAACTCGAAGCTCGAAATTTTTTTTATTTAAACGATGGGATTTTCGGAAAAATAATCTTAAAACAATACTCGTATATTTTCAGCGGCAAGCTTTATCTCTCTCTCAACTTTACATGTTTTTTTCAACCAGAATCACCGACCTTTTTTCGATACAGGTTCCAATTGTCCAGGCCGGCATGGTGTGGTGCAGCGGTTGGCGTCTTGCTTCAGCGGTAAGTAACGCCGGTGCACTTGGGCTGATTGGCGCTGGCTCGATGTATCCGGAAGTTCTTCAGGAGCACGTCCAGAAATGTAAGGCAGCGACAACCAATCCGTTCGGCGTGAATGTGCCGTTGCTCTATCCCGACATCGACAAGCTCATGAAGATCATTGCCGACGAGGGTGTGAAGATTGTTTTTACGTCTGCCGGCAATCCCTCGACGTGGACACGATTCCTGAAAGATCACGGTGTCACTGTTGTTCACGTAGTCTCAAGCGTGAAGTTCGCCCGCAAAGCGGAGGACGCTGGCGTGGATGCCGTTGTCGCTGAGGGTTTCGAAGCCGGGGGACATAATGGCCGTGAAGAGACAACGACTTTGGTCCTCGTACCCATGGTGGCGGACGCGGTCTCCATCCCGGTCATTGCAGCCGGCGGTATTGCGGACGCAAGGGCCATGCTTGCAGCCACGGTCCTCGGGGCCGAAGGCGTACAGATCGGAACAAGGTTCGCCACAAGTATCGAATCGTCAGCCCATGAAAATTTCAAGCGGCGGGTAGTTTCCAGTGGAGAAGGTGAAACGTTGCTGACTCTCAAACAGCTTACGCCCGTCCGGATGATACGTAATAAATTCGTCGAACAGGTTCAGCAAGCGGAGCTTCGCGGCGCAACGCGCGAAGAACTTTCACAACTTCTCGGCAAACGCCGCGCGAAATCCGGGATTTTCGAAGGCAACCTCGACGAAGGTGAACTTGAGATTGGCCAGGTATCCGCCGCCGTCAGACACGTCCAACCGGCGGCAGAGATCGTCAATGAGATCTGGTCTGATTTTTTGAATCTCAAAAAGAAAATTTGCGGAAATGGACTTTCTTAGGATCAAGGAAACTTGTCTTTATGTCCGCGATCTTGAAACTGCGAAGAAGTTTTATTGCGACAAGCTGGGCCTTTCGGTAATTGGATACGTCCCGGGTAAGCATCTGTTTCTGCGCGTTGGGCAATCGGTGCTCCTGCTGTTTAATCCCGAAGACTCAAAAACCAAGACAAGCCCACCACCCCACTATGGGGGCGGCAAGCAGCATTTTGCATTTGAAATTGAAAGTCAGAAATATGCAGAAGCCAGACAAGAGATCCAGGCCAAGGGCATAACGATCATTGACGAGGTGACGTGGCCATCCAATCAACAATCGATGTACTTTCATGATCCCGAAGGGAATGTACTGGAAATTGTGCCTTCAGAAGGAATCTGGGAAAGCCGGATCACTTGAATGCAAGCTTGCTCACAAGTTCTTCGGAATCGGTTTTTGCCGGAGCAGACTCCAATTGTTTTGATTTGAATACTGACGCGTACCAGAAGGAGTAATCTTTGTACTGCAGGCAGTTGTTGATGATCTTTCCATCGATCATGATCTTTATCAAGAGATCGCTGTTGAGCGTTTCGCGAATTCTTTCTTGTTGCGTTTGAGGCAACTCTTCAAGTTGTATGTAATCTATCCCTTTATATTTTTTCGCTTCAATCATCATAGAATGTTTGTAAATACCTGGTAACGGACCAAAGTAACCAGTGGGGGGGAAGGCAAAAATAAGATAA
>DASPNN010000640.1:0-3330 GCA_035626495.1 Chryseosolibacter sp. | reverse complement strand
AGCGCGGTGAAACCACTAGGCACCCCGGTAAGGCCATCCTTATGGTCTTTTAGGAGTTGAAGTTCCTGGATGGCCCGCGCCATCAAATTCCGCATGTTATCGTAGTTCTTTCTCAGGTTGGAATCTGAGATCTCAAACACCGACTGTTCTGTTTTGTCCAGCAATTCAAATACGTCGGTTGTGTCCTCGTATGCATCCTGGTGGATTTGCGAAGCGATCTGGATCAGGTCGCGCTTGATTGCCATTTCGATAATCACGCGTGCGTGATACTCGATGTTGGCCGCAGAGCTGACCTTGGCGGTCAATTCGGCAATGACGTATGCACCGCCGATCAGTTCCAGCTTGCCATTCTTGCGAAGTTGGTTAACAACTGTTCGCATATCCACTGGCTCTGAAGCTTTGAACAGGTCAATGATCGCCTGGTAAATCTCCTTATGCGCATCGACATAAAAATGCTCAGGTTTGAGAAACTCGACTACGGCGTTGAGCGCGTTCTTTTCGAGCATCAATGCGCCGAGCACGGCTTCCTCAAGATCAAGTGCCTGAGGCGGCAGTTTGCCTAAACTTTCTGAGATGTCTCTCGGAATCAACTTGTTAGATTTACTGCTTAGCCTCAGGGACGTTGATCTTCCTTGCTCCATACAGTGGTTGTTGTACGTGTGTTTAAATTGTAAGGGCGACAAACCTACACACCTCATGCATGAGTTAGCCCACAACTTATACACAAGAATTACACACCGAAATTGTGAATAACATGTGACAATTAGTGTCAACTGAAACGCCGCGCCTAGACACTAAGTCAACACACAGGGTGTGACCTGTTCAATCTTTACGCACCAACCTGGCCTGAATATTTTCAAAGCAGAAACATTTCGTTTATTTTGAACCGGAATTTTCCCCCATGGAGAAGAAGAAACAGAAGATCCATTTTATTGCTATCGGAGGGAGTGTTATGCACAACCTGGCAATAGCCTTGAAAGAGGCCGGCCATCAGGTGAGTGGATCAGATGATGAGATATTTGAGCCCTCCCGCTCCGCGCTGCAAAAACACGGTTTGCTCCCTGGAAAGGAAGGCTGGTTTCCGGAAAAGCTGGACTCATCGATCGACAGCGTCATGCTCGGCATGCATGCGGCCAAGGACAATCCGGAACTGTTGAAAGCCCAGTCAATTGGGTTGAAGATATACTCCTTTCCCCAATATATTTACGAACACGCACGCGACAAACAGCGAATCGTAATTGCCGGAAGTCACGGCAAGACCACCATCACAGCCATTATTATCCATGTACTGAACCACTGCAAGCGCAAGTTCGACTACGTCATCGGTGCCCGGGTACGTGGTATCGAGAATACAGTGAAGCTCACAGAACAGGCTCCAATCATCGTGATTGAAGGCGACGAATACCTGGCATCGGCACTTGACCCAACCCCGAAATTCCTGCGTTATCAACACCACGTGGGGCTGATTTCGGGCATCGCATGGGATCACGCCAATGTTTTTCCAAATGAGGAAGAATATGTTCGACAATTCGACCTTTTTGCTGATCAGACTCCAAAAGGTGGGATCCTGATATATTGCGAGGAAGACCCAATGGCACTGATGATCGGCAAAAAAGAGCGCGCAGATGTTACCGAGATCACCTACAAAAGTCATCCGCACACTTCTGATAACAATGGTCATTTCTACCTAACCAATGGTAAGGAGAAACACCCGATCAAGGTTTTCGGCAGCCACAATTACCAGAACATCAGCGGAGCTCGCGAGATACTAAAGCGCATCGGTATTACCAATCAACAATTCTTCGAGGCGATTTCGACGTTTCAAGGAGCCTCTGGCCGCCTGGAAATCGTGCGAGAGACACCCGGAACGACCATTTATAAAGACTTCGCTCACGCCCCCTCAAAGGTCAAAGCGACGGTTAAGGCGGTGAAAGAACTCCATCCATCGCGCGAGCTGGTAGCGTGTGTTGAACTGCACACATATAGCAGTCTGAACAAAAAGTTCCTGCCCCAGTATAAAGACAGTCTCAAGAACGCGCAGACACCGATCGTATACTTCAACCCGGCAAAAGTTGATGCCAAAAAACTCGACCCGCTGTCGGCCTCCGATATACATCATGCTTTTTCAAATCCTTCTATTTCCGTTTTTGACGATGCCGACAAGCTCCGCAAGTTCCTCCTTGCGCAGTCATGGAAGAACAAGACCCTGTTGATGATGAGTTCCGGAAATTTCGGAGGTATTGACATCCAGGAGTTATCGGAAAAATTGGTCTGACCATTTCGGCGCCCTTCATTCACCGGAAATCCAGACGTAAACCACCAGCCAAAATGAAACTTCACTTAAAGAACCCGCTTTGTTTTTTCGACCTTGAATCAACCGGGACGAACATCACTCACGACCGTATTATCGAGATTGCGATGATCAAGATGATGCCGAACGGAGAGGTGCTGCGCAAATCAAATCTGATCAATCCAACGATCCCAATACCTGCGGAGAGCTCGATCTTCCACGGCATCTACGACGAGGATGTTAAGGACAAGCCTACCTTCAAAGAAGTTGCCAGGGAATACGCCCGCTTTCTTGAAGGAGCGGATCTCGCGGGATTCAGCATTTTGAAAATGGATGTGCCCATGTTGGTCGAAGAATTCATTCGCGCCGGGGTCGAATTCGAGTATCAGCGAAAAAAAATCATTGATGCGCAGAAGATTTTTCATTTGATGGAGAAACGTACGCTGAAGGCTGCGTACCGGTTCTATATTAACAAGGACCTCGACGAATCCCACACCGCCGAAGCCGATGCGGAGGCTTCGATGGAAGTGCTTCTTGCTCAAATTACAAAATACGAAGGTGAATCGGTTACCGACGCGTCCGGCAAAAAGATCGGCGAGATCCGCAACGACATCGAAGTGCTGAGCCGGCTTATTTCGGATGATATGGTCGACCTCGCGGGCCGTATGATTAAGAATGAAAAGGGCGAGGAAATCTTCAACTTCGGAAAACACAAAGCCAAGAAAGTCGTGGATGTCTTCAAAATTGAGCCGGCCTACTATGACTGGATGATGAACGGAGATTTCCCCCAAGACACAAAACGGAAACTTACCGAGATTAAACTCCGGGGGTTTAAGAAGTGATCACCTTCATCCTTCCAAGAACTATTTTTTGTAGTACTTCATTGCCTCCGGCATCGATGCTTTGAGATCGGCGATTCGTGTAGAATGTGACGGGTGTGTCGACAGCCATTCCGGAGGTGCGCCGCCACCGCTCATCTGGTCCATGCGTTCCCAGAAGGACACTGCAGAATTTGGATCGTAGCCCGCCATCGCCATAAA
>DASPNN010000639.1:0-5351 GCA_035626495.1 Chryseosolibacter sp. | reverse complement strand
CCCCCCTTCAGGTACAGGATTCCGTTATCCATCGGATGACCTGACTGTTTTTTCACCTTTTGATTTATCCATCCATAGAACTCCCGAAGCCGTGTCACCGCCCGGCTGATGACAAAGTCGTACTGACCCTTCACCTGTTCGGCGCGAATCTGCTCCGCAGTTACATTATTCAACCCGATCCCGGCGGTAACATTCTTTACCACTGTGATCTTCTTGCCAATCGAATCAACAAGGTAAAATTGTGTGTCCGGGAAAAGGATGGCGAGTGGAATCCCGGGGAAACCTCCGCCCGTACCAACGTCCAGGATATGCGCGCCTGGCTTAAAAGAAAGAACTTTCGCAATACCAAGGGAATGTAAGACGTGATTGACGTATAGATTGTCTATGTCCTTACGGGAAATGACGTTGATCTTTTCGTTCCAGTCGCGGTAAAGCGGTTCAAGTTTTGTGAATTGTTGTCGCTGCTTTTCAGTCAGCGCGGGAAAATAAGAAAAGATCGTTTCGACGGCAGGCACTCTCAGATCAAGTCGCGTTTATTCTTGACCATCTCGAACATGAGCTCCCGCGCGCGGTGTAGCTGCGCTTTTACCGTTCCCAAAGGCGCATCCAATTCCTCAGCGATCTCCTCGTAAGACAACTCATGAAAATAACGGAGCCGGACCAGCTTCTGATACTTGGAAGGAAGTTTGTCGACAAAAAGCTGGATGATCTCCGCTTTTTGCGCCTTGATGGTTTCCTCCTGGGGATCGAGGTTCTCATCTTCAACGTCGATCGATACCGATTGACCGTCGTCATCGGTAAAAGTATTCTCGATACTGAGTGTATTGAGCTTCTTTTTACGGATAAAGTCGATGGTGTTATTGGTTGCGATCCGGAACAGCCAGGTGCTAAAGGTAAAATCTTTCTTAAATCGATGAAGGCTTTTGAAGGCCTTTGCAAATGACTCGATCGTCAGGTCCTCCGCGTCGTCAATATTCCTGACCATTTTTAATACCATGTGGTAAACCGGACGCTTATACCGCTGCAGCAATTTGGCATACGCCGCGTCGTCGCCTTCCACCGCCAAATCGATCAGGCGGAAGTCTTCCATTGCTTTGTCGGAAAAGTCCTTTTTTACTTCGTCCATCGAACCTTTCTGGTAAATAACGTAACCAGACCCGTTGAAATATAATAAATAGGATATAATAAATCTAAAATTGGGATCACCCAATAGCTGAAAGCTAACTCAGGCTTTTTCAGGAAGTTATGAAGACAGGAAATCATTAAAATCCAACGCAGCAAAATTACACCCACAACTGCATACCCGAAAACAATGTTGTAGGCGGGCGTCAATCCGATGAGTGGATATCCCACAAATAAGGTGAGCATCCAGCTAAGCATAAAAACTCCAAGCAGAAACCGGTGCTTTCCCTTGTAATATTTTCCGACCGACATGTGACGGATCTTCTGGTTGAAAAATGAAGACCAGGTGGTTTTGGGCACAGAGTAAACCAAAGAATCGACATTATACTCAACGCGTGCATTTTTGCCGTTTGCATGTTGGTTTACAAACAAGTCGTCGTCTCCGCCGGTAACGTGCAAAAAGTTATTGAACCCCTTTTTTTCGAGGAACAGAGACTTCCGGTATGCGAGATTGCGGCCCACCCCCATGTACGGATTCCTGAGCAACGCGAATCCAATGTACTGGATTGCGGTGACCAATGAATCGAAACGCTGAAACAAATTCAGGAATCCCGGTTTCTCCTGGTAGGGCGAAAACCCGATGATGAACTTGCTCTGATCGTCGAACCTCGCGCTCATCGCGCTGATCCATTTGGTGGATCTGGGGCGGCAGTCGGCATCCGTTAGCAACACCCATTCGTAGCTGGCGGCGCGTATTCCAAGCGTGAGCGCATACTTTTTACTGTTCACGTGATCGGGAGTGTCTTTTACGTTGACCATTTTTAACCGGCTGTCATGCCTGGTTGCCTCCAACAGGTAATCATAGGTGTTGTCGTTGGACCGGTCATTAACTACGATCACTTCGAAGGTCCCATAATCCTGTTTGAGCAGCTCGGGCACCAACTCTTTGAGATTCTCCTCCTCGTCGTGGGCGCATACAACAACCGATACGGGTTGGCTTCCGCGCGCGTTTACTGGTGTTTTTTGGGTCAAGGCCACTAGGAAAACCGTGAAATAAATCAGCTGAATGAGGGCAGCCAGCAGGAAAACTATCAGAAGAATCAGCAAAGGTTCGCGCGTTTTAAGGGCACAAAGATAATTCTTGAAGCCTTTTCGTAAAGAAAATTTTCGGGGACCAGTCTGCAAATGGCACGTCCGTGAGGAATACCTTCGGTAGAATGAACCAACTCGCCGGAAATAACGCGTCGGGTCAGCGCGCCGTTAGACGACTTGTAAAAGCAGCGACAGCGCGGTTATTAACTCCAAACAAGACCCTATCCTTGAGAACAACTATTTTTCTTACATCGCCGGACAGACTAAGCCCCGATTCCCGCTGGGGTAGGTAGTCAAACTGTCCTTTGCCATCGCCGGTAAAAATAAACCCCGTATTGCCTGCCCATTTCCCTGTACGTACCCGCCCTTTGTCGAAGTTACCTCCAAGGATCAAATCGGTCTTACCATCGTTATTGAAATCGGTCGCGGCAATATCGAAAATGGGGGCGAATTGCGCCTGGACCGGCAGTTTCGACACCGTAAACTTCCCGCCATCGTTGAGCAGTACCAGGGTTTCGAAACAGTTCGCCGACAGCTGCCGCGATTTGTTGCGCTCGTCCTCCACAAGAATTTTCTCGAGCGTCGCTTCGGAATAAGATTCATAATCCGTAAAACGCTTCTTAAACATCGGCACCTGATCGGTTAACTCGTCGCGGTTCGCGTACGGATAGCTTCTGCCCTGTATGAAGTAGGTCAAAAGCGGATCGACCGAACCATTGTTGTCATAGTCTGAAAAGAATATAGTTACGGGAGTTGCCGGAGACGGTTTCATCTGGTTGTTCGTTCCGAAATTACCGAAGATCAGGTCCTCGTCTCCGTCCGCGTCGAGATCAGCAGCCGTTACGCAATTCCACCAACCTGTCAAAGATGAACTCATCGCGGCATCCGACCTGTCAACCAGCTTTCCATTCTCATTTACAAAAAATTTCAAAGGCATCCACTCGCCTGCGATAACCAGGTCTTTCACGTGATCTCCATTGATGTCAGTCCAGACCCCATCGGTCACCATCCCCACAGACTCCAGCGCGGGCGCAATGGCGTTTGTTCGAATAGTGAAGCTGCCGTTTCCGCCATTGATCAGGATGTAACTCGCCGGCGTCTGCGGATAAGCACCGGGCACTACACGCCCTCCCACAAACAGGTCCATGTATCCGTCACCATTCACGTCGGATGGGCGTGCGCAGGATTTACTCGTGGCCATGACCGGAAGCGCGATCTTCGATTTTTCAAACTCACCTTTTCCATTATTTACGTACAGACGATCGCGCAGCGCCGGATCATTTGCGGCGAACTCATAGCCGCCGCTGACCACATACAAATCGAGGTCGTTGTCATTTTCGACGTCGAAAAAAACAGCGTCGACATCTTCGGAAGATGCATCGGCCTCAAAAACTTTTTGAATAAATGGTTTGAATGACCCATTCTTCTGACCGAGAAAAAGTTGGCCTGGCTGGCCACTCGCGCCCCCGACGAAGACATCTTCAAGCCCGTCGCCATTAACGTCAGCGGCGGCCATGGCAGGACCTTCCGTTGAATACATTCTCGGTAAAAGTGCCTGCGTTTTAAAATCGACGAAATAATTTTCACTATGTACAAAGCCCGGTGCATCCGATTTGTTAAATATCGGCGCAGGTGTAGGCATTAAATAGTCAGGGCGGCGTTGCCGCGATTCCGCAATGTCGATGACAATTGTCTGGTTTGCCTTTACACCCGTGAGTGTCTGGACTTCACCCAGCGGCCAGGTAACGACAACCGAATCAGCCATGGCAATTGTATCAAGCCCGACATGAAGAACCGGATCGACCGAGGACTGAAACCCGCGCACGGGAAACTGTTCCCTGACCTGCAACTTGCCTGCCGCGTAAACAACAACCCGGGCTCCGATGCCATATGAATTCTTCTCGTCGCCCTTAAGGCGAATCTTCAAGTAGTTTCTTTTAAGCCTTTCACTGCGGTTCTCGTAAATGCCGGCGGATTCGTCGATGTTATTCATCACGAGGTCGAGATCGCCGTCGTTGTCAAGGTCGGTGTACACGCTTCCGTTGGTCAATACCGGACTTGAAAGGCCCCAGGCTTGCGACATGTCCTGGAATGTCAGGTCGCCTCTGTTTTTAAAGATGTAATTGTGAACCTTATTTGACGGCATTTTTTTAATCATTTCGGAAAAAGGCTCGCCGCCTCCCCCCGAGGCCCGTTTCATTTGCTGATCAGCCTTGTATTTCAAGAAGTCGTTATTCGTAAAATCGCGCTTATATCCATTTGAAATAAAAAGGTCAAGCCATCCATCATTATCATAATCCCCGAAGAGCGCCGCCCAGCTCCAGTCCGTATTTGATACGCCGGCAATCTGGCCGATCTCGCTGAACGTTCCGTTACCATGGTTAACGTGAAGCATGTTGCGCATATACTGGCGGTGGTATCCGTTCTTGTACGCAGCTTCATGAACGTCATATCGGTCCGGGCCGAACAAAAGTTTCTGGCGCTTATTGTCTTCCGGCAACATGTCGAGCGTAATCACATCGGTGAAGCCATCGCTGTTGATGTCGGCGATATCGACACCCATCGAAAATTGAGACATGTGAGTTAGAGCGCTGTCGGCTACATTCGTGAAGGAGCCATCGGCTCGATTCAAATACAGTTTGTCGCTGTCGACGTAATCATTGGTCGCGTAAACATCCGGCCATCCATCGCTGTTGATGTCGCTGATGGCGATGCCGAGCCCATAATTTGAATGCGGGCCGTAAACACCCGACTCATCGCTCAGCGCGACAAATCGGCCGTTGTCATTGCGGTATAACCTGTTGCCGACAAACGGATGCCTCAAATTGTTGCGCACAGCAATATTGAACGAGTTGGAGATTTGCAAAAGAGAATGGTTGAGCATGAACGCGTCGAGATCCCCATCGCGATCATAATCAAAAAAGGCAGCCTGTGTCGTATAGGAGTCATCGGCTAGGCCATAGGCATCGGATTGATCCGTGAACGTCAGGTCCCCGTTATTGATGAGTAGTGTGTTTTTGCGCCGCTCGGGATTGGAGTCGGCGGAACGGCAGACATAAATATCGAGCCAGCCGTCGCCGTTGATGTCAACCATCGAGACACCTGTTTTCCACCCCGGCTTGCAGCCTGTTCCCGAT
>DASPNN010000638.1:0-3574 GCA_035626495.1 Chryseosolibacter sp. | reverse complement strand
CGAATTCGTTCCCACGATTCCAACCTGAGTCGCGGTTCGACCGGTTGCTTTCCTCGTTCATCCGGTTATAACGCGAGGAATTTCCACTGTAACCATAGTCGCGGTTTTCCTGCCAACCCTGGTTGCCCTGGTTCCGCTCTTCCCAGTTGCGTTGCTGACGATTGTAATCGTTGTCCCATTCCTGACTCGTAAAGCGAGAGTCGCTTCCTTGATTTCGGTTGTCTGCCATAAATTTGAATTTTAGTGGAAAATATGATGATAGGAATCGAGAAACGACCAAAAGCATGCCCGCGCAATCGTTTTAGATTTTAAACTTGCTGTGGAAGGGGTTACTCAACGGTGTTCACATTTTGAATGTGTACAATCGGCGTTACGCCTTAAAATAAAATAACATTGTTGTGCCAACACGTACTCCGAACGCGTCCGGAACCGACCCGCTGTGGACGGCCAGGCATCTTTCTGTTTGGAGAAGGAAAACCCGGTGCTGAAACATTTCCCTTGGCGAAAAATCGCAGTTAAGTCTCGGTGATTTTCTCCGGCAGCCAGTTCAACTCATGTGGTTCCAGTGAATGGCCTGCGACGTGGTTCGTAAAACAAGGGTTAATGATTTCACCGGCAAGAATTCCGATGAGCTGGTGGTTGTTTGTATTTTTTTTTGTTTTGGCTTCGACGTTTAAATCTACATAGCATCGCATGTAATACCCGTTAAGGTGACGGACATCAATCGACAGCATCGCGCGGGTGACGTTGTTCATTTCGATGAGCTCGCGACCGTTTGCTCCGATCCCATCGGTTTGTGGTGTAAATCGAGGCATGAACTTGTTGGAACGTGCGCAAGATCCCGATTCGGGCCATCCCAAAAAATGGCTAGGCTCCATCGTTGAATCAGGGCGATGCGAACGATCCCGGCCCGCGCGTTTTTGCTCGAACGTTCGTCGCCCACACGGCGGCGATTTTCGGTCACTGACCTGCGGTCTTGTCATTTCTCACCGATATATTTACCATCATCGGACCATGCGATGCGCTGGGGTGAACATTGGCTCGTTCTACGTGGTCGGTATTGGCTGGCCCTCCTAGAGAGGCCAGACTGGTGTTTGGGCCTTTCTTTTTATAGACGAGGGTATAGCCTGATCAATGAGAAAGTTTATCAGATTCCTGTTGTACAAGCCTGTCCTTTGGATTGTCGAGAATTTTTCGTCTGCGCCCGACCGGCAACGGGTTTTCAGTTCACTGAGCAAGCTCCGTAAGAAAGTGGAGGCCACGGGAGGTCAAAAAGGATTCGCGATTCCTTTCGACGCGAACCTGGGGAAGTTCATTATCTTTTCTGATCAGCATAAGGGCAGGAAAAACGGCGCCGACGACTTTGCCCTCGCAGAGCCTGTTTACATTGCGGCGCTTGAGCATTATAACACACGGGACTTCCACCTGATTTCTTTGGGCGATTCTGAAGAGCTTTGGGAAAACACATTGTTGCAGGTAAAAAAACACAACACCGCGTCTTTTGCAGCGGAAAGTCGTTTCGCTGTACGCGGTGGGTTTACCAAAATTTTTGGTAACCACGATCTCGATTGGGAGATCGATCCGCTGGCCGCTGTCTATCTGAAAGAAATTTATGGGGTACCGGTAGTTGCGTTGGAAGCCGTGATGCTGCAAACCATCGTGGGGGGACAGCTCCTGAACTTTTTTTGTACGCATGGTCACCAGGGCGATCTGCAAAGCGATGGAAACTGGCTCAGTAAATTTTTTGTGTCCAAAATATGGGCTCCGCTTCAGGCGTATTTGAGAATCAATCCAAATACGCCGGCCTATGATGCAAGCCTGAAGACAGCACACAATACGATGATGTACGAATGGTCCGCGCACGAGCGCAATCTTGTATTGATAACGGGGCATACGCACCAACCGGTTTTTGAATCGCTGACGCATATCGAGCGCCTGCAGCGCGCCCAAAAGGCCGCACTTTACGAGCATAACAAGGAATGGGCGGAGGCGATTGATCTCGAGATTGCGTGGAGCAGCCGCCGTCACGACGTTGTTCGGGAGGATTACCTTCGGATGCGGCCGACTTACTTCAATACCGGGTGTTGTTGTTACGACGATGGCGACATTACCGGTATCGAGATCGCCGAAGGGGTGATCTCTCTGGTCAAATGGGAATCTGTCGACGGTAGAGCCGTCCGCAGCGTCCTGGAGCAAAAGAAACTCGGAGACCTTGTAAGGGACATCTCACTTCCTGACATAAAAATCAGCGATAGCACAGCTGGCCGTACGGGCAGTTCGCGCAATTATTAAAGTCAGTGGTTTGGTCAAATGGCACTTCAGGGTTAAACAGCTCGTTGAAAATTTCAGTCAGTCGCGTTTCAAATTCGGCAAGGACAGGCTCAATATCGGCGATGGGTTCACCCGCCAGCTTCAGGCCAAATGTGAATTCATCGTCAAACAAGTTCAACCGGTTGATCAATCCCGGAACGAGCTTGTCGCCAGCATATTGTCCACCGGCCATGAAGTTGCGTTTGTACAGCAGCGCATAAAGCACGGTTTGAAAGGCGGCTTTGTTTCGGTTTTCGTCCCGGGCAAATAAAGAAGCGACCGTGTCAAAGTTCAGTTTGTCCTTGCCTGTCTTATAGTCGATTATCCTCAGAATGTTCCCCTTGCGGTCCACGCGGTCAATTTTGCCGCCGAGGACTGCTTTGAACGGTGATACATCGATGGGCAGCGCATAAGTCATACCTCCTTGTTCCAGGGCCTCGATGCTGAACGGTGCGTAGGCACGGTCCATCTCCACGATTCTTGCGGCGAACCTTTTGACGACTTCACGGACGACGAGACGCTGCCCGTCATAAGAGACTTTTCGGGATGGGTCCAGGTGATAAGCATTGATAAAGACCTTGTCGATCAACTGCTCAACACGGGCTTCGTGTCCGTCGAAGTCGGAAGCTTCTATAAACTTCGATCCTTTTCGCGCCTGGATATCCAGGTAGAATTTTTCCATAAGCTCGTGTAGGAAATTTCCCAGCACCCGCGCGTCAAGTTCCTCTTCGACTTCTGCAGGTTCTTTGATTCTCGCAACATGCCTGAAATAGAACTTCAGCCTGCATTCAAGGTATGCGTTGAGCGCAGAAGGAGAGATGCCCTGAAAGTAGCTGTTACCGGCGTTTAGCTTGACGAGATCTTCCATCACCGAATGATTTTTTCGAATGGTGATCGGCTTCACGCCCATGGGCTGTATGGGATTGTGAAGTATCTGTTGCTCAATGTTGATCCCCGACTCGTAGATCAACTGCTGGAGATAACGGCTCATTTCGCCCTGACCGAGCACATCGGTCTCGGAGTTGTAAAACAGAAATATATTCTCTGCCCGCTGCAGAACGCGGTAAAAAAGGTAGGAGTATATGGCATCCTGATGCTCCTGGGTTGGCAGTCCATACGCTTTCCGGATGTTGTACGGAATGTAAGAACCCTTCTGAGCCGCGGCCGGAAAAGAACCTTCATTCAACGACAGTAAAAACACATTTTTGAAATCAAGATTCCGCGTTTCCAGTACACCCATAATTTGCAGTCCACTCAACGGTTC
>DASPNN010000637.1:0-7824 GCA_035626495.1 Chryseosolibacter sp. | reverse complement strand
GCCCTGCTGTCGTGAAATTTCTTGCAAATCAAGACTTTGGGCAATCATGGCGACACACAACACCGAGAGCCCTACGGGTACCTCGTAAGAAATGATCTGCGCGGCCGAACGCATGGTTCCCAAAACACTGTATTTGTTGTTGGAACTCCAGCCCGCCATGAAAATGCCGATCACGTCCAGCGAAATGATCGCAAGGACGAAAAATATACCGGAGTGGATCGCGGATCCTTGCCAGCTCGCTGACAGCGGCACCACTGCGAAACCCGCAAAAATGGATACGAAAATCACTATGGGCGCAATCCTGAAAACGGTGCGATCGGCCTGCGCTGGTACAATATCCTCTTTCTGAATGAGCTTCAGCAGGTCAGCAATCGTTTGAGCAATCCCGTAATAGCCGACCTCCATGGGGCCTAACCGGTTCTGAATAAACGCGGCAATCTTTCGCTCGGCGTAAACGGCGACGATCACGTACAGCAGTACAAATGGCAGGATGAAGAAAAGTGTACTCAAGCGGGTATATCGCCTAAAGATGTGAAATATTTACAAGCTGCGAAATCTCACGTCCAAAGCTCGTGCTTCTCCAGGTGCACAGACTCATGAAAAAACATACGCGCGGATGACTCGAAGGAATCCGTGTAATCGGAAACCAGGAAATGGTGCGAAGGCTTTTGGGTTGTGTTCAACAGGTTTTCATTTTGAAGGTAATCCTTCAGCGCTCCCGCCACAACCTCGGAAGAGTCGAGGATGTCCATATCGCCTCCATAAAAATCGCCGATTTCCTTTTTTATCAACGGATAATGGGTGCACGCGAGGATCAAGGCATCGATGTGTTTTAATTCGTCGTCGGACAAATACTGAGCAATGATCTCATGGCTGATCTGGTTATTGAAAAAACCTTCTTCGATCATGGGGGCAAGCAAGGGTGTGGCCAGGCACTTCAGCTCCATACTCGCGTCGATCTCTTTTACCTTGCGGGCGTATACACCCGACTGAACGGTTCGTTTTGTTCCAATCAGTCCGATCTTCCGGCGCGCGTATTTTTGACAAACGAGCTTCACCATCGGGTCGATCACATTGATGATCTGCGTGTCGCGACGTACATACTCCTGCAAAAGCTCGTAAGCTGCCGAACTGGCGGAGTTGCAGGCGATGACGATTACCTTGCAGCCTTTTTTCAGGAGGATCTCGGCGATCCTGATCGAATAGGCCTGTATCGCCGCCTCCGACTTATCGCCGTAAGGCAGGTGTGCGGTATCTCCAAAGTAAATCAGGTTCTCATGCGGAAGGATGTTCTTGATTGCATGGGCAACCGTCAATCCCCCGATGCCGCTGTCGAAAATTCCAATGGGTTGCTCGCGCTTTTTAACTTTCATACCATGACCAGGATCCAAGGCGAATTTTAACCAATTTATTGCTTAAGGCTTGCGTTGACTGTGAAATTATTTATTGCCGTCGCAGGATAAGCCGCTATCCGGCCGAATGGTTTTATTTCAGGTTTTGAATCTTTAATTTGCGCCCGAATTTTAAACCATCAATTCATGGCATACAACTTACTCAAAGGAAAACGCGGTATCATCTTCGGTGCTTTGGACGAAAATTCAATAGCCTGGAAGACTGCCCTGAAGGTGAAAGAGGAGGGAGGTTCATTCACGCTGACAAACGCCCCGATCGCGATGCGGATGGGAAAGATCAATGAACTGGCAAAGGCCTGCAATGCGGAGGTAATCCCCGCAGATGCCACTTCGGAGCAGGATCTCAATAACCTTTTTACAAAGTCGGTTGAGGTCCTTGGCGGCAAACTGGATTTCGTTCTTCATTCCATTGGAATGAGCCCGAACGTGCGCAAAGACCGCAGCTACGGAGACCTGAATTATGAGTGGTTTCTGAAGACCCTGGATATTTCCGGCATCTCGTTCCACAAGGTGCTGCAGACTGCGGAGAAAACAGATGCCATGAATGAGTGGGGATCGATCGTCGCGCTCAGCTACATCGCCGCCCAACGAACGTTCCCCGATTATTCCGATATGGCACAGGCCAAGGCCGTGCTCGAATCCATTGCCCGAAGCTACGGGTACCGTTTCGGCAAACTGAAAAAAGTCCGCGTGAATACCATCTCACAATCTCCGACAAAAACGACGGCGGGTGCAGGTATCTCGGGCTTCGATGTATTCTTCGATTACGCGCAAATGATGTCTCCGCTTGGAAATGCCACCGGTGAGGACTGCGCCAGTTACATCGTCGTTTTGTTTTCTGACCTCTGCCGGATGGTAACCATGCAGAATCTGATGCATGACGGCGGATTCTCTTCGACAGGCATCACGGAGGACCTCATCGAACGTTTGACAAAATAGCGTCAGGCCCTCTTTGGGACCCGATGCGAGTGTATCGCCCATGGTTTCGTTTCCGCATTGCAAAATCAACCTTGGCTTGAATGTCGTGCGGAAACGCACCGATGGTTATCACGACATTGTCACTTGTTTTTATCCGGTACCAGTAACGGAAGTACTGGAGGTTGTGCCCTCTCCGGCGTTCGCATTCACGTGCTCCGGTGATACCATCCCTGGCGAAGATGAAGGGAACCTGTGTGTAAAAGCATTCCGGCTCATGGAGCGCAAATACAATATTCCGCCTGTGAAGATGCACCTTCACAAGGTCATTCCTTCCGGCGCCGGCCTCGGAGGCGGATCCAGCGATGCCGCATTTTCCCTCAAAATGTTAGCCCGCATTTCCGGGTTAACGCTGAGCACAGATGAACTTGCCGCTGAGGCGGCGACGCTGGGTAGTGACTGCGCCTTTTTTCTCCATACGGAGCCAATGATTGGCACAGGCCGGGGAGACCGGCTGACGCGCGTAAATTTCAAGCTTAAAGGAAAATTTTTCTGTCTTGTGAAACCTCCGGTCAGCATTCCTACGGCTGCTGCGTATGCGGGCGTCGTCGCGTCCGGGGCGGAGCCGGATCTCGCAACATTGCTGGAAACCCAGCCCGTCGAGCGGTGGAAAGAGTTCCTGATCAACGATTTTGAAGGCCCGGTGTTCACAAAATATCCGGAGGTTGAGCGTATCAAGCAGCGACTCTATGACCTTGGCGCTGTCTATTCGAGCATGTCCGGATCGGGCTCCGCCGTGTACGGAATCTTTGCGGCGCCAGTCGGCCTAAGGGATAAATTTCCAGGGATGTATTTTGCAGACGGAACCTTTGAATGGTGATCAATCGATCAGCACAGTGCGGTCAAAACGTTTTTTCATCAACGGGTAAGAGATCACGGCGCCAAGAATGATGAGTGTCCCGATATAAAAATTCACGTTCATTTTCTCACGCTGTCCGAAAATAATGACGGCCATAATGATGCCGTATACCGGTTCAAGGTTCAACGTAAGCTGAATCATGAACACGGACACCCGTTTCATCAACTCCACGGCTACGGTATACGCATAGACCGAGCAAACCCCGGCCAGCAACGCGATATACAGCCAGTCAGTTGGCGAAGGCGTGAGGTGAAGCTGATGGCCGGTTGCCCACATTTTCTGATACACTGGCAGGAACAGCGCAGCGGCCAGGAAAACACCGATCATTTCATAAAAAGTGATTGTCCTGGCAGGGATACTACGCACCATCTTCGAGTTAAAAACGGAAAACAGCGCCGATGTAAAGCCGGCAAGAACGCCCCATATCAGACCGGCCTTGTACTGGAAGTCGAAAGAGAAAATAACGTACAACCCCGTCAATACAATTAATCCGAGGAGCACCTCGAATTTTTTCGGTCTTGTGCCGTTGAACCAAGGTTCGAGCAGTGCCGCCCAAAGCGAATTGGTGGCAAACCCAACCAGGCTGACCGAGACATTGGATACACGTGCAGAGCCGAAGAATGCGAGCCAGTGAAGGCACACGATGAAACCGATGAGGATCAGCTTGATCAGGTCTGGCCGGCTCACCTTGAAGCTGCCATGGGTGGAAAGGATGACCAGGCCCATGCCGATCGCGGCAAGGATCGAACGAAAAAAAACCATTTCGACGGCCGGAATCGAAACAAGTTTTCCCAGAATTGCCGAGAACCCCCAGAGAAAAACAATGAAATGGAGCTTAAAATAATCGGTCGTTGATGCCATCTATCGGGGAGCGTATTTGTACATGGCGATCGATATCGCCGCAAAAACGATGTTCGGGATCCATACTGATAATTGAGGTGGCCACTGCCCGTTTTCAGCAAAAGTCCGGAAAAGGGTGAAGAAGAGTATATAGATAAATGACAACGTGAAACCGAGGGCAATCTGCAAACCCGTTCCCCCGCGACTTTTCCGCGATGAAACGATCACACCCATGAAGACAAGAATGAAAATGCTGAATGGATGTGCATAGCGTGTGTACTTTTCTACCTCGTAGGTTTCTACGCCGGCGGAACCTCGCGAACGCAATGTCTTGATATACTCATTAAGTTCGTCGATGGTCATACCATCGTATTTCCTGTAGTCACTCTCGAATTCCTTTGGATGAATGACGAGTGCGGTGTCCAGGATCCCGCTTTGCTGTACGGCCGTCGCCTGCTTTTCCGGCAGCTTGCCGACTGCTCCGGGGTTCGATGTTTTTTCAAAAATGGCATCGATCTTTTTGATCTTGTAGTCATAGACGAGCCATTTCTGCTTGGTTGAATCCCATGCGATCCGGGTACCCGTCAGTTTTTCCATCAAACGGTTGTTTTCGAAACGCTCCATCGAAAAATGGTAGCCGGTGTGGGTGGTGTTGTTGTAGCTCTGCATGTACAGGTATACATCCGGAGCTACCTGAATATGAATGTTGCGTTTGTCGTAGTAGAACTTCCCTTTCAGGTACTGAACTTCAAACGCGAGTTTTGATTTATTGGACTTGGGGATGATCCATCCGCTGAGCACGAAGCTGATCGCCGCCACCACAAGCGCTCCCATAAAATAAGGGGCCAGCATCCGCTTAAAGCTGACACCGCTGCTCAGGATTGCGATGATCTCGGCCCGCCCGGCCATTCTGGCTGTCACGAAAACGGTGGCAATAAAGATCGTGATGGGGGTGAGCATGCTGCCTACCCAGGGAATGTAATTTCCATAATATCCCAGGATCTGGCCGGCGGTGAGCTGGGCTTTCGCAAACTTGTCCATCTTGTCGGTCATGTCAATCACCGAGACGACAGCAAGAAGGATGACCACCACGAAAAAAAATGTGGTGAGGAATTGCTTGATGATGTATTTATCTATGAGTTTCATTACAACCTGATTAAAGCCGCCGCGAGACCCTAGTCACCATCCGGCTTTTCCAACTTGCAAAGGTACCTTTTTCAATTTGGTTTCTCGCTTCTTTTACGAGCCAAAGGTAAAAACTAAGGTTCTGAAGCGTAGCAATTTGTGCACCGAGTATTTCCTTGCCGATGATCAGATGCCGTAAATAGGCCTTGGAATAAAAGGTGCTTGCGTACCCACCCAGGTCGCTATCGATCGGCGAGAGGTCATCTTTCCATTTTTCATTGCGGATGTTGATGATTCCTTGTGAAGTAAACAACATGCCGTTCCGGGCGTTGCGGGTAGGCATTACGCAATCGAACATGTCGACGCCCAGCGCGATACATTCGAGTATATTCTCAGGCGTACCTACACCCATCAGGTACCGCGGCTTGTTGGCGGGCAGGATACTGCACACGAGGCTGGTCATGGCATACATCTCTTCGTGTGGCTCGCCAACCGACAACCCGCCAATGGCGTTACCGGGCTGGTCCTGAGCAGCAATAAACTCCGCCGATTGCTCGCGGAGATCCTTGAAAGTGCTGCCCTGCACGATGGGAAAGAGTGTTTGTTCGTACTGGTATTTCGGGCCGGTTGATTGCATCCTTTGAACGCAGCGTGTGAGCCACTGATGGGTCAGCTGCATGGATTTTTTGGCGTAGGAATATTCGCAGGGATAAGGCGTGCATTCGTCGAACGCCATGATGATGTCCGCTCCGATTGTCCGCTGGACATCGATAACCCCTTCGGGAGTAAAGTAATGTTTCGACCCATCGATGTGCGATTTAAACGTCACTCCCTCTTCGGTAATCTTCCTGTTCTCGGCCAGTGAATATACCTGGTAGCCACCACTGTCGGTAAGAATCGGTTTATTCCATCCATTGAACCGATGAAGTCCGCCGGCTTTTTCAAGGAGATCAGTCCCAGGTCGCAGATACAGGTGGTATGTGTTGCCCAGGATGATTTGGGCGTGAATGTCTTCATCCAACTCGCGCTGGTGCACGGCTTTCACCGAGCCGGCGGTGCCAACCGGCATGAAGATAGGGGTTTCAATTACGCCATGATCCGTATGGAGCCTTCCCGCCCGGGCGGAAGATTGCGGATCTTTTGCCGTCAACTCGAATTTCATAGGGAGCGCAAAAATACGCTTCACCCTTCACAGTTCCACATCCGAACGCGGCCGGCATTAATTAATGATTCTCGGACTTCAGGTAAGAATCCAGGTTCTCGGGCGAAATGATTTCCAGTGGCAGCAGGTCTTTTTCCGGGGCGTCCTTTTTCAAGATCAGATTCCCCACCAGGTGATTGACGCCAAGGAACGCCTGTCGCCGAGGGTTCTGGTTGATGAGAAAATTCACGATACCTTTTTTCATGTAGCGGATATTTTCCTGCAGCATATCGTAGCCGATGACGGTGACGCCTTTTCGTCCAAATTTTTCAAGGAATGAGGCTGCCAGGAAAGTGCCTTTAGAGGTGGAAACAAAAATTCCGCGCAATTCCGGGTTGGAGAGCAGCGCGCTGATCTGCCGCTGGCCCTCAGGCTGCGACGCATCATCCACATTCAGCGTTTGGATATTGAAGCCGTGGGGACGTGATTCGAAGTATTCACGGAATCCCTTTTCCTTTTCCGCAAGGTGAACGGAATTATCAAGGTCTTCATTGATGTGCAAGACGGTCAGGATACCGGACGACTCACATTGAGCGAGTCGCATGAGTTCAGCACCGACTTTTCCGCTTTGATACAGGTCCTGTCCTATGAAGCTGAGCGGCCGGGCTTCCGGGATATTTGTGTTGAACAGCACCACAGGGATGCCGTTGTCTTTAAATAGGTCGAAAAACGGCAATGTTTCGTGATAAAAGATGGGTGCGACCAGGATGCCGTCGGGTTTCGAGGCGCTCAACGCTTCGGCTACCTGTTTGAATGAATTTTTGTCGTAAAGATTGAAGAAGTACGAATCGACCTTTACTCCATAACGCAGCCATTCGGCCTCGGCCTGGCTGATGCCGGACTTCGACGACGCCCAGTACGGGTCCTGCTCCGGGTTTGGCATAAGGGCGGCGATCCGGTAGGTTTTGTTCGCCCCCAACGTCCTGGCGATCAGGTTGGGCTTATAGTCGATTTGGTCGAGCACTCCGAGCACTTTTTTCAATGCTTCTTCAGAAACGCGCCCGCGGTTATGTAAAACCCGGTCCACTGTGCCCACGGACACACCCGCAAGCTGGGCGATATCCTTGATCCTGATACTCTTTGCATTCATACCTATAAAAAAATACAATTTTTTGTGAACGTGAAAATACCTTGAATTTAAGCCAATTTACATGTTATCGCGCACAGTGTGCTTGTGTGCGCACACAATTTTAACTTTTTCTTTTGAATTTTCCTCATGCTTGGTAGATTTACTTGGCTGCCGGTTAAAACTTCACCGCTCAAACGATGGGTTCCACCGGTCGGTCATCTATTTACTCAAACCCATAATCCTGATGAAAAAGTGTTTACTTAAGCTCCTTGTCTTGCTTCTGGCAAGTGCCCCCGCGGTCGCGCAAACCGTGTCAGGTAGAGTGACAAACAGCGCAGATGGA
>DASPNN010000636.1:0-2562 GCA_035626495.1 Chryseosolibacter sp. | reverse complement strand
GCAGCTCGGCCGTCATTTGGCAATCAATTCACCCGAGTTTTATGAGCACCTTCCTTTTTTCAAGTGGGAATCTGAAGCTAAAAAGTTCGGAGTCGAGACAGAGGCGACAATCGAATACAAGGTTGCTCAATCGTGCGATGTTTTCACGACGGTCAGCGATATCACCGGTCGTGAATGCGAGTTTCTTCTCAAGCGCAAACCCGATGCAATTACCCCCAACGGTTTGAACATCCAGCGTTTCGAGACCCTTTATGAATTTCAAAATCTGCATTCACAGTATAAGGATCAGATCCATGAGTTTGTGATGGGACATTTCTTTCATTCATATTCCTTCGACCTGGATAAGACGATGTACTTTTTTACGTCGGGCCGATTTGAATTCAAGAACAAGGGTTTTGACCTCACGCTGGAGGCGCTCAGTCATCTGAACGAGCAACTAAAAAGGGAGAACTCGGATACAACCGTGGTGATGTTTTTTGTAAGCAAGCGCGACTACAAAAGCATCCAGCCCGACGCGTTGCATTCACATGCGCTGATGGAGGAGATCCGCGGCACGTGCGACGCCATTTTGAAGCAGGTTGGCAATCGGTTATTTCAGGCAAGCACCAGCAGGAATGACAACCGGATACCGAACTTGAATGATTTCGTGGACGAATACTGGAAGTTGCGTTACCGGAGGACTATTCAGTCCTGGAAAACGCGCAAGCTTCCGCTGACAGTCACGCATGTTCTTGCAGACGAGAATGGGGACGAAGTGTTGAAATTTATCCGGGAAAAAAATCTCCTTAATTATCCGGAAGACAAAGTAAAGATCGTGTACCATCCCGACTTCATATCTTCAATCAGCCCACTGTTTGGCATGGATTACCTGCACTTCGTGCGGGGGTGCAATCTCGGCATATTTCCCAGTTATTATGAACCCTGGGGCTACACGCCGCTCGAGAGTTTAGCCAGCGGTATTCCGGCGGTCACCAGCGACCTTTCAGGATTTGGGGACTACCTGCTGAACAATTTTCCGGATCATGAGAAAAACGGCCTGTTCGTGGTGGAAAGGCGCAAACGGACTTTCGAGTGGAGCGCCAAGCAGCTGGCGGCTTACATGTATCGCTTTCTTAAGCTGCGGCGCAGAGATCGTATTATCCAGCGTAACAATGCGGAAAATTATTCTGTTGCGTTCGACTGGCAGCACCTCATTCGCTACTACAACCAGGTGTACGAGCGCGTTGTGAACGACTAATTCTTTTTCTTCAGGCTGCAGCCGGTGGCACGGACTTCGGGTGTCTCGATTTCCTGATTTGTGAGCATAATGTCGATGGCATCCCGAAGATAGTTTCGCCGGACGTCGGCCTCCACTTGCGGGTTATCGTCAATTGCGCCACGGTAGACAACAGTGAATTTCCCGTTCTGATTTTTCAAAAGAAACGCTTCTGGGGACTTCCGTGCATCGAGTCTGCTCATGAGCACCTGGTCCTTGTCCAGCAGATAGGGAATCGACAGTTTAAGCTGTTTTGCCTTCTCGACCATTTTCTCTTTGGAATCAGCCGGTCCTGAATTCGAATTCACCAGCAGTACCGGAACCTTTTGGTTATACGCCTGGGAAAGATTGGATATGCGGGCGCGGTAGTATTCGTCGTACGGGCAGTCATTGCTTGTGAAAATGATCACCATCCCCTCGCAGGATGGATAGCTTTGAAGGGTAACGTTCTCGCTGTTCACTACATTGAGAAGCGAGAAGTTCTCCACCTGCTGGGCTTTTACCATGCCCGGCAGAAAAAGCAAACAAGCCACAAACAGTCTCTTCATACCTCAGATCGTTATTACAAAGACAAAATTATCATAAACCCGGTAAAGCATTGGTACGAGTTCTACGTTACCTTTCGCAATTATTCGGCCATTTATCTGCCCATGTGAAAAACGCATAAAGGGGTCAATTTTGAGCTCTTTGGCGAAAGTAAGATCTTTCCTGCCGTGATATTTTATCATGGCTTCCTTGCCGCACCAGATGATGCAATGTTTAATCAAGTCGGCGCCTGCATCGGAGAGTTCCTGGATATCGAGTATCCGGGGGGCGACGTTCAGCAATTTAGCCTTCGGTTGCTCGACGTCGATGCCGATACGGCGAACTCTGTGAATGGCGGCTGCCACATACGGGAAGGAGTGACTTAACGACAGCTGGACATTGGAGTCCCGAAAAAAGGGTTTACCGAATTGGTCTTTTTCCAAACCTGTAAAGGTCAAATTCCAATGGCTTAACAACCGCTTCAGGACAACCCGGCCGGCAAGAAATTCGAGGCGCTTATTTTTATTTGTGGTGCCGGCCGGGACAGGCTCATATGGAGCCAGTTCGTCGGACAACGTCTTTTCATCCTCGGATATATACCATACTGCCCAAGCGAGTATGTTGTCGTCGACAAGTGTTCTCAGTGGCATCTGCTTTGGCGATATATTTGTTCGCAGCCGTTGTCCATTGGATAATTTGATGAAAGTTAGAACTTTCGGACTTAATCCAGAAAATGTCGATAGTCCAGGTAAAGAAAATACATACACTCACGGGTCACGGCG
>DASPNN010000635.1:0-2184 GCA_035626495.1 Chryseosolibacter sp. | reverse complement strand
AAAATGCTGACAACGCAAATTGGATAACAACAAGTGGTTTTGTAAACCCTGCCTGCAGCTTGGATGTAAACCTTCCTTTCAACACGGCCGTGGGTTTAAAACCCGACAGGAAAAAGGCAGGGTACGCACCCGCGAGCAAACCCACAAGGATGGTAATGCCAATCGTGACGCCGGCAAGCTGCAAATAGTTAAATGCGCCAAGACTGATGCCTTTGCCTGTGAACTCGTTAAAAGCAGGAAGGAAGAGTCCGACAAGTGCCAACCCAATGATCATTGAGACGACAGAGAGGATGACGGACTCAAAACCGAACTGGTACATGAGCTGTGACTTCCTGGCACCGACCACTTTCCGTACGCCAACTTCCACCCGCCGCGAGGCAGATGTGGTCAGGGCCAGCGAAATATAGTTTATGGAAGCAATGACAAGTATCAGGCCGGCAATCGACGCCAGGATCACCGAATATTTCGGGTCGCTGCTCCGCGTCCATGCCAGCTCAGTATTCATATGCAGGTCCGCTAACGGAACGAAGCCAAAATCGCCGACCATGTACTGCTTGGGAATATCCATGTTCTTTCTCCATTCCTCGAATTTGTCTCCCATATACTTCTTGGTGATCTTCGAAAGGCTCTCCCTAAATCCGGCCACGGAGGCACCGGAACGAAGTTTGATAAATGAGGGATAAGAGTAGTTACCCCAGTTTTCGCGGCTCCCCTTGAAATTCGGTCGCTCTGTAATAGGCAGCAGGACCTTGAAATCGATGCTGGAGTTCGCCGGTGGGTTGTCGATCACTGCGGCGACGACAAAGCTCGAGCTACCATCTGTGCTGTAAGTGAACATCTTGCCGACGGGGTCCTCGGTGCCGAAGTACTTTTCCGCGACCGAGCGTGTCAATACGGCCTCGTTTCCGTTCCGGAAAATCTTATTAAGGCTTCCGCGAATCAACGTAAACGAAAAAATGTGAAAAAATCCGCTGTCGGCATAATTCACGTTCTCCCGGAAAATTTTCTCACCATATTGCATGACGCCCTCGCCACCGGAAAACCGGGTGTAGTGCTCAACTTCCGGCACCTCCTCTTTCAATACTTCCGAAAGCATCGCTGGAACATACAGCGAGGAGTTGTAGACATCGGCTTCTCCTTTTTTGTAGGCATCCATGCTAAAACCGATCTCCGTAAGCGCGCCGATCCGGTCATAATCATTATGAAATTTATCGAAGCTCTTTTCGTCTTGGATAAAAAGATAAATCAGGAGACAAAAAGCGATGGCAATACTCAAACCGAACGCATTGATGAAGGAATACAGTTTCTTCTTTGAGATGTTACGTGCCGCAACCTTAAAGTAATTTCCTACCATAGTCGTTTCAATTATATCAATGGAAAATTTATTTCGAAGAATGATTTCGGGTCGAAAGAATTTGATTACGTTCCAAACGAATTTTCGGCGCGCCTTTTTTTCTCCCTCCAATTCAACATCGTGCTCAAATGCCTGCAGCAAGTCTCCCTCAATGCTTTCCACCAGCGAATCGGGGCAAAACCATTGAAGAAACCGGATCGCAGTTCGGGGCGGTCGTGCATTCCTTTCTAATCTGTAATTTTTACTCATGTCTTAAACTTTTCGAAGGGTTCGACAATGCTACCTTCATGATTTGGGAGCAGATGGTGACGGTCGCAATAGCCAGCACGACGGCCACGGGGATAATGAACACGGAAAAGTCCAAGGCAACCTTATAGGCATAGCTGGAGAGCCAATCGTCCATAAAGTAGTAGGCGAGCGGCATCGAAATCAGGATTGCAACGACGACCAACTTGACAAAATTCCACGAAAGCATGGAAAGAATGTTAGAAACCGAAGCGCCCATCACTTTGCGGATACCAATTTCTTTGGTTCGTTGCACGGCTGCGTACGAAGACAAGCCGATCAGTCCGAGGCATGACACGATAATGGCCAGGATGGTAAACACGTTCACAACCTTCGCGAAGCGTTGTTCGTCGCTGTATTGCTCGGCAAAACGGTCCTCGATGAAATAATATTCAAAGATGTTGTCGGGAAAATAAGAAAGGTATATCGATTCGATTTGCGGTATCACCGACTGGTAATCGTCGGTATTGAGTCGAATGGATGTATTGCTTCGGCGGCTATATGACGGAATAAAAAACATGGGTTCTTTGGGATTACGCAACGAC
>DASPNN010000634.1:0-3242 GCA_035626495.1 Chryseosolibacter sp. | reverse complement strand
TTGTGCACGTCAATGAACGGGTACTTCGCGCGTGTGATCTTGTGTTCCGGTGTAACAAGGGTAGATGGGGGGTCATACTCCTCGAAGTCCATCTTCATTTCCAATGGCTTCTCCTGCGCGAATGCCGGCCCGCAGACCAGCCATGAAACAGCATATAACAACCAGCCCTGTAATTTCATATGAAGTAAATTTTTTTACAAGATAACGTGATTGATAGATCAGGCGCCAATATTTATGTCGGACGGAGAAATGCACGCATCGTGAGGTGGCGCCGCCTAAGAAACCCCTAAGTTCTGAAGAACTCAAATTATTTATAAATTGCTGCGTTATAACAGTCGCATGAATAAATTCATCCTCATTTGCCTTGGATGGCTCCTTCCCCTCGTCGCGGTGGCGCAGGATCAACAGATCGACGCTGCAAAAAAGAAGCTGGCGGCCGCCGACTACTCCGGGGCAAAAGCCGATCTATCACGCATACTGGATGCCAGCCCTAAAAATAAAATTGCCCTGAACCTGCGTGGACAGGCACGGATGGGATTGGAAGACGTGTACGGTGCCATCAGTGATTTCACCTTTGCACTGGACATAGACTCTACTTACGCCGACGCGTTGAACAACCGGGGCGAAGCCAAACTCGCCCTTGCAGATGACGAGGGCGCCATCGCTGACTTCAATCGGGCAATCCGCCACAACCCAAAGTTTGCCGACGCTTACACAAATCGGGGTCTGGCCAAATACAACATCGAGGATCTGCAGGGTGCATATTTCGATTTTTCAAAAGCCCTGGAGCTCGGCCCACCCGATGCGGACAAATATTTTAACCGCGGTGTGGTAAAGGCCGAGCTGGGAGAATTCGTCAGCGCGATCGATGATTATAACAAGGCCATAGAATTGGAGAAAACAGACGCCGGGCTTTTCAATTACCGGGGGGTTGCCCATCAGAATACGGGAAACCTCGATCTGGCGCTGGCCGATTACAACCAGGCGATCACCCTGGACCCAAAGGATCCCATGAAGTTCGAGAACCGCGCGCTGGCCAAGACTGCCAAAGAAGATTATAAGGGCGCGCTCGAAGACTTCAACAAAGCCATAGAACTTGATGGCGAAGAGCCAGAGACTTACAATCTCCGCGGAGTGGTGAAATACAACCTTCAGGATTATGACGGCGCCATCGCCGACTACACTAAAGCGATAGACCTCGATCCTACCAATCCGGTGTATTTCGATAACCGTGCGCTCAGCCGCAGTGAAAAGGAGGACTACGCCGGCGCGGCGGAAGATTATTCGTCGTCGATTGAACTTTACCCGGGAGACCCCGAAGCGTATTATCAACGCGGCTTGATGAAATTGCAGCTGAACAACAACTACGACGCGTGCCTTGACTTCAAAAAGGCGGAGGAGCTTGGCTCGACAGAGGCTAAGGGCGCGATCAAGAAAAATTGTAAATGAGCGGACAGACCCGGAGAATCGCGATAGTCCTTAACGGCATTTCACTTCAAAAAAAGATCTTCTTCGACCGTTTCCTGCCGCACCTCAAAAGGCTTCATTCAGTCGATGTATTTGAAACACGTTCGCGCAACGACGGCATTATGCTCAGCGCGAAGGCCACGGAAAAATTCAGGTATGATGTCATCCTGGCTGCCGGAGGTGACGGGACCCTTCACCAGGTCGTTAACGGAGTGCTTTCCGGTCACGAAAACGAAAAGGGCCTTCCTGCTATTGGCATTATCCCGATCGGATCCGGCAATGATTTTGCAAAAACCGCTAAAATTGGCGGAGACCCTTCGCACTTGACGGGTCTGCTTGCCCGCTTTCAATCAAAAGCGGTTGACATCGGCAACATCGTCTACCGCGATTTTTCTGGCCTTCAGCAAAGACGTTACTTCGTCAACGTAGCGGACATTGGCATGGGGCCGGAGGTGGTGCGTCGTGTTTTAGACAGCGGTAGAATCCTCGGTTCGGAAGTAGCGTATTTCAAAAGCATATTGCAGGCTTTTTTCACCTACCGCCCCATGGTGGTTCGGGCTCGCGCGGACGGATGGGAGTGGACCGGCAAGCTCCGGTCTCTCGCCATTGCAAACGGAAAATACTACGGCCACGGTCTATGCGTCGCTCCGGAAGCGAAGATCGACGATGGTTTGTTCATGGCTTTTATTTGTGGAGATGTATCCGTGCTCGACTTCATTCGATATTCAAATTCAATGAAAAAAAGCAGGCACATCAACCATCCCGAAGTTCATTACCGGAATTGTACTTCCGTGTCGCTTGAAAGCGATCGCAACTGTATGGTTGAAGGCGATGGAGAAATTCTCGGCACTTTGCCTGCGGTAATCAGTTTTTCGGGCCAAAAGCTGAATTTCCTGATATAAAAAAGCCAGGACGGTACCCGCCCCGGCTTCTGTTCTGTTTCGCATAGGAAATTACTTTTTCAACACGAGTGTGCCCGCGATCATGTCGTGCAGAGCTTGCTTCTTTTCGGTGAATGCTGCCATCAGGTAACCGATGAACAGGATCAATCCTGAGATCTGACGTCCGATTGAGCGCAGCAGTGCCTTGCCGAAAGAAATGCGATCGCCGTTCATGTCAGTCACTTTGATGCCTACCGCCATTTTGCCCACAGTGCCCTGAAACTTCGACGACTCAAGGATCGAGTAATAAAGTATACCGACCACCATCGCTGTCAGCCATGCGCCCATCGCCGCCGCCATTATACCCGCGATCATTCCCATCGCTTCGGCTTCCGACACATCGCCACCTGCATTCTGAATATCAGCGGCCATTCCAAATCCAACCATCGCCAGGATCGGGGTAATCACAACACTCTGCAGAATACCAATAATTATCCCGTCAATAATAATTGCGCCCAGGCGATGCAAGAAACCCGCGTAGTTAGTTGTCGAGATGGCTGAAGTTGTTGTAGTAGAGTCTAATGTTTCCATAAGGTAAAAGTTTAGGTTTACCTAAAGATAAGTATTTTTGGTGCTCACACCATTCATGCACGAAAAACTTCGCCAGATTTACCAGGTAGCTGAAAAGGAAAGGTTGAAAGTCCTACAGCTGGTTCAACCGCTGTCAGAAGAAGAAATACGCCATTCACCCCGTTCCGGCAAATGGTCCATCAGTCAGATCTTATCGCATATTATTGAAGCTGAGCGAATTTCAATTTCCTACATGCAGAAAAAAATTCTCGGCATCGAAGCAGCGGGCAACTCGGGCATTTGGGAGGAAACCAAATTTCTGGC
>DASPNN010000633.1:0-3703 GCA_035626495.1 Chryseosolibacter sp. | reverse complement strand
AGAATTGAAGCTTAAGGTCATTCCCGAGATCATCAACTCCAAGACGGGATCGGACAGTGTCAAGATCTGGTCTGCAGCCTGCAGTACGGGCGAAGAGGCGTACTCCATTGCAATTCTGATCAAGGAACATTTCAAGCGTCTGAAGATAGATCTCGACGTAAAAATATTTGCGTCCGACACCAACAAGGAGTCAATTGATTTCGCATCGAAGGGAAGCTACCCGGAATCCATCGCTGCAGATGTTCCACGCGAACTGCTGGACCAGTACTTCATCAGGGAGGGCAAGAAATACAAAGTAGTTCCGCAGATCCGGAAAATGATCGTCTTTTCACATCACGACTTGCTGAAGGATCCGCCGTTCGGAAGGCTGGACCTGGTCTGCTGCCGCAATATGTTGATCTATCTCTCACCGCACTTGCAGCGCAGGGTCATGTCCGTTTTTCATTTCGCGCTCAATATGGGTGGTTACCTTTTCCTGGGCCCCAGCGAAACGATCGGGGAACTTAAAGAAAGTATGATCGAGGTCAGCAAGAAGTGGAAGATTTACAAGAATGTGAAGCCGGCCAAGTCGATCGGGCTTGATACGCTACCCTACACCGACCAGGTTAACCGCAAATTCACCCATCCGGGAACTACGGTTCACAAAGAGCTTTCACGCAAAGGTATTGTAGAGTCGGTGCTGAACAAGGTGCTCGAAGAATGCGCGCTGGCAGGGGCGCTGGTCGACAGCAACTGCAACATCCTCGAGACCTTCGGCGACTACCGAAAATACCTGCACCTGCCCGAGAAGAAATTCGACCACAACCTGCTGAAAATGCTGCCGGCGAGAACGTCCATCATCATTGCAGCGAATTTCAGACAGGCGATCGTAAGCCAGGAAAAGCAGATTGTCAAGAGTCTGCCCTTGAAGAAGTCGCAGCCCCCGGCAACCATCACCATCAAACCGTTCAAAGACCACTTCAACAACACGGTGGCGTTGGTCCTTTTCAAAGACGTCGCGGTAACTGAACAGAAAGAGACTGTGGAGGTTTCGAACGGGCAAAGGTTCCATGAAGAGGTCGTTCCGGATTTCCATCATTTCATCACCCTTCAGAACGAATTAAGGGAGACGAAAGAGATCCTTCAAAAGGCCATCGAAGAAGCCGAAACGACCAACGAGGAATTACAGTCTTCCAATGAAGAGCTTATTTCATCCAACGAAGAACTTCAAAGCGCGAACGAGGAGCTGCAGTCCCTAAATGAAGAGCTGCACACGGTCAACGCGGAGAACCAGATGAAGATCAAAGAGATCAGCGAGCTTAACGACGACCTGAATAACTATTTCCGCAGCACGCACATCGGGCAGGTCTTCGTCGACCGCAGCCTGCTGATCAGAAAGTACACGCCTGCCGCCACGGCGCTCATCAATTTGATTGAAACCGATGTTGGCCGGCCCATCAATCACATTTCAAATAACATCGCGTACACTGGCCTTGTAAATGATATCCACCATGTGTTGAAAACGGCGGAGTCGGTCGACAAAACAATCGAGGACGAGCACGACACGTGTTACCAGATGAAGATCCTGCCTTACCTGCGTGAAGGGAAATATATTGACGGCGCCGTATTGATCTTTGTCAACATCACGGCGATCAAAAAAGCGGAGAAGGCCCTCGAAAAAGCGAATGCGGATCTTAAAGAACTGAATGAAACCCTGCTGCAATCGAACAAGGAGCTTGAGCAATTCGCTTACATCACAAGTCATGACCTTCAGGAACCGCTGCGGAAGATCCAGACATTTGCCGACCTGACAGCCCGGAATATCTTAGATCAGGACGCATCCAAAAAGTATCTTGAAAAGATCAATCAGTCGGCGATCCGCATGTCTTTATTGATTAAGGACATCCTCAGCTATTCACGGCTGACGCTTTCGAACGAGAGCTTTTGCGATGTGAGCCTGGGCAACCTCCTCAAATCGGTTGTTGAAGATTTTGAACTGCTAATTGAGCAGAAACAAGCGACAGTTATCATTGACGTGCGACACATTGTACGCGGTGTGCCGCTCCAGCTGCATCAGCTCTTTTCGAATTTGCTCAGCAATTCGCTCAAATTTTGCGAGCGCAATCCGGAAATAACGATCGTGACGGCTCCCGTGTCGGCGGAAGAAGTGGCCGGTATCCCGGAACTGAGCCCGCGTAACGAATATATCAGGATCAGTTTCAGTGACAACGGAATTGGCTTTGAACAAGAGTACGCCACGAAGATCTTCACCATATTCCAGAGATTGCACCATCGGAAACTTTATGCTGGTACTGGAATAGGTCTGGCACTCTGCAAGCGAATCGTTGAAAAGCACCAGGGAACGATATTCGCTTCTTCGAAAATAGATTGCGGCGCGACGTTTACGATTTACCTGGTAGCGGCGTGATCACCTCACCTTTGCTTTAATGATGTCAGACAGTGCATCGCACAGATCCTGGAAGTGATTGTGCTTGATCAGAAAATGATTCGCACCCATCTTCTTGTATTCTTCGCGTTCTTTCGGTGTAATGGTGGTTGAATACATCACGATGGGAACTTCGTCGAAACGGCTGTCTTTGCGGATTTCGGCCAGCAGTGCGCGGCCATTGATAACCGGCATGTTGATATCGAGAAAAACCAGGTCGGGAAGCAGGGCCGCACCCAGGATGTCCATTGCCTGACTACCATCCTGGGCAATCAGACACTTGATCGTAGGGTCATTCTCGCGGGCCGCCTCGATAAAGATCTCGATATCTTCCGGGTCATCATCGACGTAGAGTATCACCATGCCGGCAACTTAAAGAATATTGCAGTCAGCTGCAACCAAAGAGTTGATCAATGCAACCTTTGTCACACACAATCAGCCTTGTGTGGAACATTTTCAACACGTGAACGGCAAAATATTATCGCATCACGACTCCAGATGATTTGTGGATTGCGCGGAACAATCCAATCGCGTCACCGGAGATGTTGCCCGGGGGAGTCGCAGGCGTGGGTGAGTATGCCCCCCCATCGTTGTTGAACTGGTCGAGCAGGATTTTGTAAAAGTTGTACGTTTGAGCGTTGATCGAATACATGTTCACCTGGACGCCCCCTCCCGGCGGGGGATCCGGATAAAACTGCGCATACTTGGCCACGGTTGCTCCATCGTCTATTGAAAGTCCCTTTACCGCCGCGGGCAGGAATTTGTCGTCGATGATCGAGTAGGGCCAGACCCGGGTGTTGCCGCACCACATCGCGTTCCCGTAATAATCCACTTCGCAAATGCCGAACAGATAATAGTTCTTTTCATCCTGTGGCTCAGAAAATGAGATCAGCGGGACAAACGAATCATTTTTTCCGACATCGCCCTTTCGGATGACATAACTTGTGTGTGTGATGGCCGGCGTTCTCAGCATCACGGTTTCGGAATGGTATGTCGTTGTTTCACCGTTGTACGTGACGGCGATGTCGAGTGTAAACCTCTCCCCCGGAGACCCGGTAATGTCCGGCGTGATGATGATATGCCGTTTTCGATCAGCCATATTGACCGGAGCTGTATAGCTCTCGACGCCCACTTTCGTGATGGTGACGGTGCCTGTCACTTTATAGGGCCCGCCGGAGGTGTCTGGGGGACATGGGATAGGTTGCGTGCTGCCATCGCCGAAAATGTCATCGTACGTGCAATAGCTACCTGTCGGAGACGACCAGCCGATCATAATAT
>DASPNN010000632.1:0-2407 GCA_035626495.1 Chryseosolibacter sp. | reverse complement strand
ACCCCGAATGGATCATTGGACGCTTCGGTTCTTGCAACCGCAGAAGGGATCGATGGTCTATTGATCGGCGCCTATTCCATGCTCGACGGCGTGTCGGGACAGGGTTTCGGGTGGGAAGCTGCATCCTCCAACTGGGTTTATGGAAGTATCCGCGGTATGGAAGCCAACAAGGGCACTGACTCCGGTGACCAGCCGGACATTAACCCCATCCAAACGTTCTCTGAAAACAGCACCAACCCATATCTGAACGTTAAGTGGAGATCTGTCTATGAGGCCATTTCGCGCTGTAACGCAACGCTCGACGTCATCGCGGAAGCAGAGGCAGCAGGAACTGTGACAGCGGACCAGGCAACATCATTCCGCCGACAAGCCCGAGTGCTCAGAGGCTGGTACCACTTCGAAGCATACAGGATGTGGGCAAAATCTGATGGAACAGGTATTCCTTATGTAACCGAAGAGACTGACCAGGCGACGTTGACTAACACGATTGATGTTCGCCCAATGATCATTGCTGACCTGACCGAAGGAACTAACCTTCCAGACGACATGGACCAGATCGGTCGATTCAACGGAACAGTTTCCAAAGTTCTGCTTGCAAAAGCGCAAATGCAGATGAACCAGGACTATGCAGCTGCTAAACCTTTGCTCGAATATGTAAAGGCCAGTGGCAAGAAGCCCGACGGCAGTGCGATTGGACTTGATCCTAAATATGGTGACATCTTCGATGCTGCGAAGCGCAACAGCTCTCCCGAAAACATTTACACAATCCAGTATTCCGTCAACGACGGTTCAGGTGGCTGGAATGCCGGCTGGGGTGAAGTGCTGAACTTCCCGTATAAAGGTGGTGGATCTCCCGGCGGTTGCTGCGGTTTCTTCCAGCCTAACCAGGAATTCGTGAACTCTTTCAGAACATCTGGCGGACTTCCGCTGCTTGATTTCTCTTACAACAACAATCCGGTTGAAAGCGATCAGGGACTTGCGGTAGGCGATCCGTTTACAGAAGATACGGACCCGCTCGATCCGCGCCTTGACTGGACTGTAGGACGTCGCGGCATCCCTTACCTCGATTGGGGTCCTCACACCGGTCAGGACTGGATCCGTGATCAGTCTTATGCCGGCCCTTATAGCCCGAAAAAACAGGTGTATAAGAAGTCCCAGGAAGGTCAACTCACAGAAGTTGGTAACTGGACTTCAGGCTGGACAGCCAACGGCTACCGCCTCATCCGCTACGCCGAAGTATTGTTGTTGCTGGCCGAATGTCAGATCGAAACGAATGATCTGGCAGGAGCGCTCACCAACATCAATCTGGTTCGTGCACGTGCGGCGAACCCGGATGGTTTCGTGAAGGAAGCCAATGGCACAACCAACGCCGCCAACTATCAGATCAGCCAGTATCCGGCATTTGCAAACGCAACAGTTGCAACCAATGCGTTGCGCATGGAGCGTAAGCTCGAGCTCGGTATGGAAGGTCACCGCTATTTTGACCTGCAGCGCTGGGGCATCGTAGTCGAGGAGCTTAACCGCATCCTCACTTACGAAAAGTCATTGCGCCCGTCACAGTTCGGCAGTGCGACAGTTGGACCGGAAGACATCAATTACCCGATCCCTCAGCGTCAGATTGACTTGAGCAACGGTAACCTGATACAAAACCGATAAGCACACTTCTTCTAAAGTTTTCCAGGAAAGGCTCCTTAGCGGGAGCCTTTCTTTTTATCCCCTGCCAATTTTCGTTTGATATTTTTTATATTGTTTTGTGTTTTGTGTGAATTTGAAAACCCCGTGATGAAACGACTGATTGCCCTGGTGCTGCTTCCACTGTTCTTTTCGTGCAGCAAACCCACCCGCTTTGAACGTCTCAGCGCAGACGAGACAGGAATCGACTTTGTCAATGAAGTGATCGAAAAGGATTCCTTCAATATCCTTCACGATGAGTATATGTATAACGGCGGCGGTGTCGGCATTGCCGACCTTGACCGGAACGGCTATGCAGACGTCATCTTTACCGCCAACAAGGTGACACCCCGGATCTATCTGAACAAAGGAGACTTCCGCTTCGAAGACATCACCTCATCTTTCGAAGGCCTGGATGCCAGTCAGTGGTATAGCGGTGTTTCAATCGTCGATATCAACAGCGACGGATGGCCGGATGTCTATTTCACCAGTACCTCAAGCAAGCATCCGGAAAAACGCAGGAACAAGTTGTGGGTCAACCAGGGCAAGATTGAGGATGGTAAGGTCGCGTTCAAAGAGCAGGCAGCGCAGCACGGCATCGCCGATACGAGCTATTCAGTGCATGCCGGTTTTGTCGATTATGACCTCGATGGCGATCTGGACATGTATATCTTGAACAACATCGTCAACAATACCGTACCGACCAATTATCGCCCAAAGATCACGGATGGAACAT
>DASPNN010000631.1:0-7716 GCA_035626495.1 Chryseosolibacter sp. | reverse complement strand
GCGTTGAGCTCCATAACGGAGTCCGCTACACGTTCGCGGATACCGACTCCACGTTTGAAAAACTTGTGACGTTTATAAAAGCCGAGCGTCTTTGCTGCGACTTTTTCACCTTTACACTGATTGCTGGCGAACCCGGAAAATTGTTGCTGGAACTTACCGGTCCGGAGGGCGTCAAAGAATTTATTTCGGAGGAAGTCGGATTTTGAGCTATCCGCGTGGCGCATAGTAGATAATTCCCACACCGATCAGTGTGATGATGGCGCCAATGACGTCGTAACGGTCCGGACGGAAGTTGTCCAACGCATATCCCCATGCAAGCGACATCACAATAAAGAAGCCACCATAGGTAGCATAGACGCGCGCAAAGTTGGAAGGTTGATAGGTCGCGATGATCCCATACAATACCAGCACGAGCGCGCCGGCTATGCCATACCAGAACGACTTGCCTTCTCGCAACCATAACCAGATGCAAAAGCCGCCGCCAATTTCGCAGATGCCGGCAAGGATGAAAACGATAATGGATTTGAAGACGATCATGGATTCAGTTCATGTTTTAAGGTCGGAATAGACAAATAGAATCCTGCCTTTAGCTTGCAACGGTTTCCTTGAACTTTTCGATGGTGATCGGCTTTTCAATGATGCCGGTGAAGCCCGCGTTCCTGAGCGCCTGGGCTTGCTGTTCATCAATATGATTCGACAACACGATGGCCTTGAACGGATCGGTTTTCTGGTTGGCAATCGCCTTCAGGACATCATGGGCATGTATCCCGTTGCCGAGATAGTAGTCACTGAGCAACACATCGAACGAATTGCTTTCCGACCATTGAAGGGCTTCGTTCAAGGAGGTAAATCCTTCCACCTGAAACTCAAGACTTAATAGTTTCTTGGTAATAAACAGGTCAAGATGCTCGTCATCGACAATCAGAATCTTCACGGATGATGGGTAGTTTGCCTGATAACAAAGTTAACCGAATATTCGGCGCGGCAAAGTAAAAATAACCGGCGATCTTCAGACGATGCGTATCAATTGCGCTCTTTCTTGTCTTTTTTGTCGTCTTTTTTCCCGAAGATTCTTTCGATGAAATTCTTTTTGCGATCCTGCCCTGCGTCCACCGTTGCGATGTTGATCTCCTGGTCGATGGATGGCTGTAAGGCACGAATGAATGCGTTTTGAACAATTTCCCCGATGGCATACCACACATTCGTATCCAGGTCGCGCGTGCTGCCCTCGAGCGGAACCTTGGTTGCAATTCGTTCTTTGGGCTGATTTTCGAAGACCTCGCCCACGCCGCCCACAATGCCCTCCCATAATTTTTTCAACAGATTATCCTTGCGGTCCTCATGGCCGAGGACATCGAGGTCTTTGATCATGGGTTTGACATAACCGGTAAACTTTCCGTCTTTCGCCGCGAGTTCAGTATACAATCCGAATGTTCCACGGCTAACGTCCGCCTTCGCGTAAGCTTTAAAGAAGTCGTTCATCTTGACAAGGTTGGTATTCTGTAACTGTGCGTTCAGGTCAAAGGTAGGGTCTTCGGCCAAAGGGTTTAAACGGACGTCGACATTCAAGGTGCCTTCATACACATCCGCCCTCGCTTGCAAACTTGCCGGCAGTATCTCACCGGCCGAGTCATAACTGTTCCGGAGATTGCGGGCGATGATATACGCATTCGTCAACTGGATATTTACAGGCGGTTTTGACCCTTCGTCGATATACTGAAGACGTGCATTGTTCGCCTCAAACCGATTCACACGGAGCGGCATAAAAGCATCGAGCATTTCCTTAAAGCCGGTAGAGTCTTTACGAACTTCGTCGGGCTCAACCTTGTCTTTGGTAAACCGGAGCATCGGCTCGGTAAAGATGAGCTCGCCGACAATCTCGCCTTTCAGGAGGGCTTTCCATTCGATCGACAGATCGACAATTGATGCCGCGAAAAACGGCGTTTCTTTTCCAGAGGCGGAGTCGAGTTTGTTCAGGTAAATGCTGTCAAGCCTGTATGCGCCACGAATGATAGCAAGATCAATGTCCTCGACGTGCCCGCGATAACCATCCATTTCATTCAGGGATTTGTTCGCGTATTTCAAAATCACGTATGGCAGCGCCAGCCGTATTGCGACCAGTAACACAATGACGATGAGCGCCAGACGAATCAGCCGGTATTTTTTTGTACGGTGCTTTGCCATGCTCACTTTTTTGTGTACATGAGTAAAACATTTGTGCCATCAAGCGGCACTTTGACTGGTCGTCTTTATTTGCCTATAATAGACGGTTGAATCGGCCGGCAGTATGGACCAACGGGTGTTAATCGAGGGAATCCGCACAAGGGATACAGCGGCCATCCGCCTGCTGGTTGACACATTCCAGTCACGGGTACTCAATACAGTGATCAGCCTGGTGCGCAACCGCGAGGACAGCGAGGAGATATGCCAGGACGTGTTCGTCGAAGTAATTCACTCTGTGGCGACGTTCCGGACTGAAGCTGCCCTTGCTACGTGGATTTACCGCATAGCCATTAACAAATCGCTGGACTTTCTTCGGATGAAAAAGCGGAAGAAACGATTTGCGTTCCTGCTTTCGCTTTTTGGCGAAGCAAATGAATTGCGACATGACATTCCCGATCTTGTTCACCCCGGCGTCTTGATGGAAAGGAAAGAAGATGCCGGTTATTTTTTTCGGGCGCTGGATCAACTTTCAGACAACCAGAAAACGGCCATTGTCCTTTCCCTCATTGAAGGCCTGAGTTACCGTGAGATCAGTGAGGTCATGAAAACTTCCGAGTCGTCTGTGGAATCGCTGTTGGTGAGAGGCAAACAAAACCTCCGTAAAACCCTTGAAAAATACTATAAGACATAACACAGGATCAGTCAGTAAGTATCGTCTAACCAAAACAGTCTTTGTATGAACCCATCCGGTAACGAGAAGGAAAAATGGATCGAATCGGTGATGCGCAGCGTCGCGGGCATCACACCCCCGGAACCTAATCCGTTTCTTCACCAGCGCGTCTTGGCGAGGCTCGCGCGGCGGGGCAATAACATGCCGGTCCGCTGGGCGTGGATCTGTGCGTTCGCCATCGCGGTCATTATCGGGCTAAACGCCGCAGCCGTGAAAGAGGTCCGCCTTGCGCCTTCCACAGACCCTGCCTCTGCGGTTATCGCGGAGTATGGGCTGGCCGTTGAGCCTGGTGACAACGATCTCGTAAACCATCTTCGCCCATGAGCAAGCTCACCTTTGTAACCATGGCCGTCGTCGTCCTCTTGGTGTTAAACGGAGTGCTTATCTTCGTGATCTTTACCGACAAGAGTCGGTCACCGCGTCAACGTGTTGACGAGATCATCATCGATCGCCTGCAACTGCACGGCGATCAGATTGAACGTTTTGAAGAGCTCAAACATGCCCACCGGGCCGAAGTTGCAAGTGCGCATGATAGCATCCGAATGCTGAAGAAGATCCTGATCGTCGGCTTGAAGACCTCATTGCCCGATGCCAAGCAGGCGGAACGCGTTGCGGCGGCCATCAGCAATCAGCACAAACGCATCGAGCTGGCCACGTTCCGCCACTTTAATTCACTCAGGGAACTTTGCAACGCACGGCAAAAACGGCTGTTTGACGAGTTCATCCAGGAGATCGCCATGGCACTCGATCGCCCACACTCCCCAAGAAGGCCATGAGTCATAAGGCAACTTCGTCCAACACAAGCGCGGGGAGGAAGTCTTCGAACGGGAAACCATTTCGTCGATCGATGTAAGATTAACGGTGCACATGCGCTTTAAACCTACAGGATTTTTTGGCACCTTTGGACAGGGATTCAATTTCTTCAATGACGAAATTATTTTTTTGGCTATTCCTCCTGGTTTTTTCTTTTCCACTACTTGCCCAGGACACACAATCTTCATTGACCTGGTACAAAACATTTTTTGGGCCAGCGGCCGACCGGCGCACAGGAAATGACCTCCTTTCCGTCGCAGACGATGCGCGTTCCATGAACGATTTGCAGCTCGAGGCGTTCTCACGGAAAGAGGCCGGGATGTTGTTTCTTACGCGCATGCATGACTATGAAAAAGCGATGGACTGTTTCATAAGAGCGCTCACCATTGAAGACTCCCTCAAACTAACACAGGAGAAGATATTTACATATCTGGCGATCAGTGAAGTGTTCGCCGGGCTGGGGAATTCTTTCAAAAGCCTGGAAATGCTGCGACACGCACTGGAGCTGAACCATGCCGGGCAGGATAAAGAAATTCTCGTTTTTATTATGTTGAAAGAAGGCAGCCTGAACTCAGCGTTGGGAAGGTTTCAGGAAGCGTTTGAGAACTACGAGCATGTAATCCGGAGCGAGGCCGAAATCGGCGCCCCTTCAGTCAAGGCCGAAGCGTTCTATCAGCTGGGACTGCTGCTGGCTGCACAAGGGAAATTCGAGGACGCCATGGCGAAGCAGAAATCTGCACTGGCCATCCGACGCGCGGTGAAGGACCGGCGAAATGAAGCCGTTTCCCTTAGTGCCATCGGCGAACTGTATGCTGAAATGCAAAATCATGAAAAGGCTCTTGCCAATCACGTGGTAGCCCTTGAGATCTGGAATGAACTCAAGGACGCTGCCGGGATCGCGACATCCTACAACAACGCGGGAGTGTTATATTACCACCAGAAGAATTTTCAACGCGCTATCGCGAACCTTGAGCTCGGCCTTGCGGCCGGACACGAGGCGCAGTCGCACCAGCAGATCCGCAAGTCGTATGAGTTCCTGAGCCAATGCTATAAAGAGCTCCGGGACTATCAAAAATCCCTCGAGTACAAAGAACTATACATTGCCATTACCGACTTGATCCAGAACGAGAAGAATCAGCACGAGGTTGTCGAACTCCAGAACCAGTACATGATGGACCAGAAAGAGCTTCAAATCGACAAGCTCGAAGCAATCCGGTTGCGCAAGGAAAAGGAGCTCGCCCAGGAAAAACGAATCCGGAATTTTCTTTACGCTCTTTCCGGCCTTGGGGTCGTAATCGCAGCAATGATTCTTTACCTGTATCTGATGAAGAGACGCTCGAACCGGATCCTCAAGGTGGCCCATCGAACCGTTCAGATCCAGAACACGGAACTTGAAGAATTGAACGCGACCAAGGATAAATTCTTCTCGATCATTAGCCACGACCTGAAAGGACCATTGAATTCACTCACCTCGTTTTCATCTTTGTTGATCAATCATACCGACAGCCTGACCAAAGACGAGATCAGGATGCTCGCCAAAGACCTTGACAAGTCACTGAAGAATCTGTTCAACCTGCTGGAGAACCTGCTGGAGTGGTCCCGCTCTCAAACCGGCAATATCGAGTTCAAACCGGAGTCCTTCGATATGGTCGCTGTCGTAAAACAAAACCAGGAATTGCTCGCAGTACAGGCTCAGAATAAACAGATCACCCTCGAAGTACAGACTGAGGAACTTCCGATCACCGTCGCGGCGCACAAGAATTCGGTGAACACGGTCATCCGGAATTTGATGTCGAACGCGATCAAGTTTACACCGCCCGGGGGCTACGTTAAAGTCCGTGTGACCCGCCAAGACCACGTTGTCACCGTGGCAGTCTCAGATAATGGGGTAGGCATGCCGCCTGAAGTGGTCGGGAAACTGTTTCGCCTCGATACGAAATTGACTACCAAAGGCACAGCCGATGAAAAGGGAACAGGCCTTGGCCTGATACTCTGCAAAGACTTCATTGAAAAAAATGGCGGCACCATCGCCGTGCAAAGCGAAGTGTCAAAGGGCAGCACGTTTTCATTCTCGTTGCCGCTGGCGGAGGTGGAGTCAAAACTGGAATCAGTTGTCATTCGATAGCACACCATACAAGATATTCCGGGCTTGCCTGGTAGTTCTGCTGATGAATTCATTGGTGAACACGTCATTCGGCCAATACAAGAACCTGGTTTTCGAAGGCGCGGGCGTTCGCGGGATTGCCTACGCGGGTGCCCTCTCGGTACTTGAAGAAAAGGACATGCTTGCAAACGTAGAGAAAGTTTCGGGCACGTCGGCCGGTGCCATCGCAGCCCTCACCGTGGCGCTGGGATACACATCCCATGAGATCGAGAACATCATTTACAACACGAGGATCCAGAAGTTTAACGACGGCCGCTTCATTTTTTTTGGTGGACTGTCGCGGCTGAATCGCCGATACGGCTGGTACCGGGGAATAGCTTTTACAAAGTGGGTCTCTCGCATCATTGCCCAAAAAACCCGTGATGCAGACATCACGTTTCGCCAGTTGCACGAGCGCGGGTTTCGCGACCTTTATATCACCGGAACCAGCATCAATAACCAAAAACTCGTCATTTTTTCTTTTGAGACTTACCCGGATATGAAAGTCAGGGATGCGGTGAGAATCAGTGTTTCGATTCCACTTTATTTTGAGCCGGTCTGTGTGGATCAATGGGGAACGGTAGTCGATCCAAAAAGAGCAAAGGTTCCGTACGACATCATGGTCGACGGGGGATTTACGGGAAATTTTCCGATTTGGGTATTTGATTCTGTTGCCGGGGAAAAGGTCGACCCACATACACTCGGATTCCGGATAGACTCACCGGCGCAGATCTCGTACGACACTACAAGCCAGCGCCTGGCGCCCGTACCCGTTGACAAGCTTGGAAACTACATCGGAGGGATCTACAACTACGTGATCGAAAACCTGAACCGCAGTTCCCTGTCAGAGGCGGATTGGACCCGGACAGTTTCCATCAGTTCGGGGAACATTGGTCCCAAGATCCGGAAACTGTCGATCGCAGAAAAGAACATGCTGCTGGCGAATGGCAGACAGGCGATGCACGCCTTTTTACAGGCGCACACCGTTGTAACTGATTGACCACTTCACGGCGTTTCAGCCCACGCGTACATCTTGCTGATGACCGAATAATAATCTTCCCAGGCGAGGAATCTCGCGGCGAGAGATGACCCGAGCTCTTGATTCATGAGTTCAAAGTATTTCTCCTTAAGTTTGATCTCGCGTTTCGTCAACGTCAGCAGGTTGTAACCAAGCCGTTTTGAAAGAGCAGGTGTGAAATCGGTGGGGTCACCCGCAAACACATCATACAGATCATAGTTCTCGCCAAGCACGTCCAGGCATTCCTCCTCGTACCCTGAATAGATTTCCCAAAACTTTGCTTCCTCTTGTTCCGATAACACGAGGGCCTTTCGGATCGTATTGCGTTTAGCGGCAGCCAGCTGGTCAGACTCCAGGGCCTTGGCGTAAAGCCTGTAATTTTTCAATGGCGAGCTTTCGTATATGCGGGCACTTTCCATCATATCCAGCATAACCTCTGTTTGAAGAAATTGGAGTGCAATGATGCCGTTGAAATCCTTGCCGATTTCCGCGTAATATTTTTCCAGCACGCCAACCTCCTCGAAGCGGAATTGAATCAGCTTCTTTCCGTTATTATACGACTCATCCTGCGCAGATGCGCGGGTCGTGCGCGCAAGATCATCCAATGCCCGGTATGCCTGTGACGAAATCTCCGAAGAGCTGCTGAGATATGTTTCATACACTGGCCAGAAAGTTTTTTCGTGCCACGTCGGAACATCGATACTTGTTTTTACGAGCGACAATCTCTCTACACCGGAGATTGATGCTACGAAAGTGCCATTGGCAGTTTGCCCGAAACATGAAAAGGCTACCAACCCTGCCACCATAATTGCGCAGAAGCGTTTCATTTTAATAATCAATAAATAGTTT
>DASPNN010000630.1:0-4441 GCA_035626495.1 Chryseosolibacter sp. | reverse complement strand
TGGCTCCACGTTTGAGCTGATAGGTAACACCGGAAACAGATCCGCTCAACGTGATCGTAACATTCGCGCCACTGCAGGAAACCCCGCCACCACCAACCGTAAAGCTACTTGTACATGTGTTGACCGTCACATCCAGATAAGAGATGGTCGTCCCGTTGTCCGTGAATGAGACTTTGCCACTGCCGGCCGTATTCCAATAGACACTCACATAGTATGTAATACCCGTCTTCCACATGGATGAGACGCTGCCATTGACAACGTCCCAATCATAGTTAAGATAAACACCATCGTCGGTGAACGAATATGTCTTGGACTGTCCCACATAAACCGGATTGGGCCCGGTCACGTCCTGCGCAAATGCCGATGCCAGACCTGCAAAAAGAAAAGCGCACAGCATCAAAGTCATTCTTAGTATCATAACGGGGTTGTTAGGTCTTGTTTTCAATGACATCAGTTTTGAGCGAAGCCGGAAATGTGAAACGAATATTCGAGCGTCTCTGCCTCGGACCTTTCATAGGTGAGTCGTATGCGGTGAGTGCCTGCGTATCTTCCGACTTTGATCTCTCCAGCCCGCCCATTGAGCGTAACGGAGTAGACGATCTCCCCGTCCTGGCTCACATCCGCCCATTCGCCTGTCGTTGCGACAACGGCAAATTCCCGGACATAGGTGCCATTTTTCTGAATCCATTCAATCGATGATTGCCCCGTCACGAATTGCGATGCAATAGCATAGGAACTGTCTGACGGCACGTCCGTCAGCGAATCTGCCTGCCAGGTGATCTCACCCGAGGTGATGGATTGTGCGTTTGCTCCGGCGCCTGAGAGCATGATGCACGATGCAAAAAGCAGATAGAATAGTTTCATTTTCATCAGTTGTGGGGTAATCATTGACAATTTGATTGTGCTGTAAAACCGATCGCTGTAACGGGTGATTCCTGGTACACAGCATAATCTGTGCACCATCCGGTCAGGATACATCTGACCGAGAAGGCCTGGAACTGGAGTCCAAGGCGGGTGAAACTAAATGTATAAGTGGAAGGATTGCTGTCCGGGTCCAGGTCACTGTCGGAAATCCATTGGCCACCCGTTAGCTTATACTGCCACTGAAAGACCGGCTCTTCAATGCATCCGGTGTTGACACGCGCCGTGAACGTCCGCTCACCCGTATCGGTACACTGCATCACATTACCGGGGTTGTCGACAAGCAACGACATGTTGATCGCAGCCGGGTGTATTTTCCAGACAGCCGCGGTGGTAGAGGCGCGATTCAGGTTGACCGACGTGGCGGTAAGCTCGACCTTGTAGTTCTTATTGGATGGGAAAGTATAAGTCAGCGTCGTCGAGTTTGTGCCCACGGAAGATCCGTCAACTTTCCAATCGTAGTTTACCGGGCTAAGACAGTTGTTTTGGGCGGTAAACGTCACAGCCTGCCCTGCTTTCAAATCACAGCCAGATGTGCACTTGTAGGTTGACACAGGCGTCTGTGGGGTTTCAGATTTATATTTGTGATCGTACGAGGTAAGGATATGCTTATCCGTGTTACGTTCGTAAAGTACGCGGCCCAGATCGTCGTAATCGGTGAACGAATACTGGTTCAATGAATTGGAAGTAGAGCTTGTGCCAACCATCGGCTCTACGGTTGTGCGAACGAAGTCGGCATGCTGAGGATAGAAAGAAACATCGTCAAGGAAGACCGACGTAGCGGTCGTAGACATCTGGAAGCTAAAGGTGGACGGCAACGTATTGAGATCGAGTGTGGTCTCCAGCAGTTTCCATTGACCTGACGATGACGAAGGATACACCACCTGCCCGCTGACGGATGTGCCGTTCGTCGCCAGAATATTGATTGTAATGTTACTCGCGGTTGTGGCTTTCACCCAGCAGGAAAACCTGTAATATCGCCCCGAACCCTTTGTGATCCCGGTCTTTGTCAAGGCTGCACCGTTCCAGTTGTACGATGCCCGGCCTGACCAGGCGTCCGTGTTTATGAAGTTCAGCGGTGAGCCGATCATGGAGCTCGATGCGAATTCAAAATCCGCAAACACCGATTCGTTCACCCGCGCGTTGCTGATGATAACGGCAGGGATGAGCGCGCGACCATAAAGTATCGATGTGATGTTCTTGTTCTTATCGCTGACGGTGATGGGCAAACCGGACGAGCTGTATTGTTCGTACGTTTCCAGATTGCGGTACTTCGTGTTCTCGTAGTTAAAAACCTGCGGCGAGCCACTCACTGACGATAGCGTAAACGCTCCGGTGCCCGAATAGCCGAGCTTTTCCTTAACGTAGCAGAAGTTTGTGGCCATGCTGTCATAAAGGAACAGGAGAGATTTGATCACATTCGAATTCACTTTCGAATACTGCTCGACCGGTGAAGTAAGTAAGTTCAAGCCGGTCATCTTCTTCAGCATCTTCGCTTGCAGACCAGAGCCTGACGTCACGGTATAATCAGCCACGTACAGGTTTCCGCTGGTATGGCTTACTCCGTCGCTGTTCACCGTCGTGGATTCCCTCGGGTAGCCGCGTGTGTTGTAAGTATAGGAAGAGTACGTTTTTAGTTTTTTAGTCGTACTGACCGTATCGTAGAGAATCGTCGTGTCGGAAGACAGCACGTTGGTAATCCCGGTGATCATCTCGTACTGGCCATGAACATAATTCAAGCTATTGATCTGTTCGTGGCGGATACCCTTCACGCGTGAGAGGGTGCCGGACCGCTGGTAGTTGTACTTTGTCAACGAAACCGTCTGGTTGGCCTGGTTGATGACTTCCACCTGTTTCAACAAACCCCGCTCGAAATCATAGTTCGTATTCGGGGGATACGGATAAGTATAGAAATCGTACACCACTGTTCCCTGCGGCTCACAATAAAACGGGGACACCGGCTCCTGGTAACGGGCGACCTTTGATTTTGTCGCCTTCCAGTCTGTTCCATTGTATGCGGTCGTATTGTACATCGCAGGAAGGTTGTAAGTGTACACGGTCTTTCCACGTCCGGGAATAATGACTGAAACCCGCTCGTATAACAACTCCGCGTCGCCGGCCAGGTTGTCGGGTGTAAGGATGGTATTCGTGCCGTCTTCAAAAGCAAACTGTGGCATGGATGTCCACCGCCCGCTCGAAAGATTTGAGGTCTGTTTATACTCATAGTTGCGGATCATGTCCTTGGAAGCATCGCCCGTACCGATCTTCACGGAAGAAACACGGATTCCGCCACCCGCGACTGTAGCATTTGTGAAAGGATCGTAGTAATCCGCTGCCTGGTACGTGATCTCTGCGAATCCACCGGTAGGGTAATGGATCTTTTTCAACGATCCGTAATACGCAGTCAGCCCATTGACATTCCGGTTAACAATTTGATGCATTGCAGTCCATCCCGTGCGGGCAGTAATCCTGAACCGCTCGCCAGTGGTGCCGGCAGTGTTTCTGTAAACCAATGGGATCAACGCCTGGTTCGTGTTGCTGATGGTTGCGTTGTTAAAATACCCAAAGAGGTCCTTTGGATAATGTTTTCGGAATGGCAACGTCGTCGTCTTGTTAAGAAGGTCGACCCCATGATACTCAAAGCGGAATGACGGCAACGGCCTGCAACTCCTGACCTGAACTACCTCTTTCAGATAGCTCCTGATTTCCTTATTGTACTCCGAACTTCCCCAGGTCGACGATTCATTTGGGTTGCGCACTTCGGAGTATATAAAATCATACTCTTTCGGATTTGTAGCATCGAGATCCTGAACGACAATCTTCGCGATCATTCCGTTTATCCATGAAAATGTCGCCGACTCGTAGACGGAGGTAATCGAGTTAAGAATTTTCGCCCGGGATTTATCGGCCAGGGTGTAAAGCGTATCGATGCCTGAAAACATACTATTGACCTTGCTGAAGTAGCGGTAGCTGACTCCTTCGCCATCGCCATCGCTATAAGAAAAGCTGAGTGTTTCATTGTTCACTCCGTTGATTGAGGTGATATGCCAGGTGCCGACGAAAGTAACTGCCGTTCCATAATATCCGAACTCCCGCCTAAAGTGCGTGACATTATTCTGCTTGTAGCGGACAGCCTGCCGCGTGACGGATTCAGGGGTTGAAAAGACGTACTTTACACCATTGTCATTCGTGATCGTGAAGGATGAGATTTTCTGCGTCGCGTCCCTGACATACGAAATCTTCAGATTTTGCTGCTGGAGGAATCTGATATTCTTATTCTGATCAAAGATGAACGAGGCGCTCAGCCCGGACGCGGACACATAAAAAATATCCGGTTCCGGATCATTCTTTACCGCGTTGTCAAGAGAAGCCCAATCTGTACAATTGGCGTCCGAAGACGCTGTGAAATTATTCACCGTGTTCCCCTGCGATCCATACAACCATCCCTTCCGCGGGTCTGTCGATATATCCAAATCATCCGGTAAACCCCGGACTTCCCTCGAAACATAACCCGCCGCGA
>DASPNN010000629.1:0-3413 GCA_035626495.1 Chryseosolibacter sp. | reverse complement strand
CGACTCCCCTTATCCCAAGGGATTTCTTTATAGGCCGGATTTTCTGGACCGCGACGAAGAGTCTGTCCTTGTGGACATCATCCGTAAAATCCATTTGCGGCCCTTTCAATTCCAGGGGTTCGAAGCCAGGCGGAAGGTGATCAGCTTCGGGTACGACTACAGCTTTGACAAAAACGAACTAACAGAGGGCAAGCCGATCCCGGATGATTTCGCGCCCCTGATCGAAAAAGTGTCGCGTACGGTGTCGGTAGGCAAAGACGAGTTCCGGGAAGTGCTGGTGACCGAATATCCGCCGGGCGCGGTGATCAATTGGCACCGTGACGCCTCACCCTTCGACCTGATTGCCGGGATTTCCCTTGCAGCAGACTGCACATTCAAGCTCCGCCCTTATAACAAGTCGAAACAGACGCGCGGATCGGTTATCTCGATCCCACTGCAGCGACGTTCACTATATGTAATCACGGCGAGTGCCCGCACAGATTGGCAACACAGTATTTCTCCCGTGAAGTCGACGCGTTTCTCCATTACCCTGCGCACATTGCGACAGAATTTCAAATAGATTATGATAGATTACCTGACTTTCCGCCATCCGGAAGCTTGTGGGCGGCGATAAAGATCCATGCAGAAAGGAAAACGATTTCAAGAATCCCGTCAGCCATATAAATGTCGGAGATCACATCGGTAAGGGAATAATAAAAATCAATGCAGATGAAAGCCAGCGCGGTAAGTCCCCCGAGAATAATTGCCGGCCACCGGCCCGCGTCGATAAAAAGAAACGAAAGCAGGGTCACAGCCACAGGTATCAACAAGGCCCCCACAGTTTTCACAAGCCAGATGTCTGTCTTTGGGCCAGTTACATATTGGAAGCTTTCAATATCCAGGAGAGGCCAAATTGCCGTTATGAGTGTATATAACCCCTGTACCCATAATAAGATTCGGAATGGTCTCATCCGCAAAGCTTAACGGACCACTAGCGCGATTTCCGGCCGCCCTTTTTGGCGGTCTTCCGCGGAGTTTTTTTCGTACCTTTTTTCGGAACCTTTGCACCTTTTTTCCTTGCCTCCGATAAGCCGATCGCAATGGCTTGTTTGCGGCTAGTCACTTTCTTGCCACTTCCGGATTTTAGGGTTCCCCGCTTCTTTCGGCGCATCGCGCTTTTAACGGTCTTGCCTGCGCCCTTGGAATATTTTGCCATAGCCGTCTGTATTGAATAAGGCCTGTAAAGAAAAAAGTCATGCCGCTTGTGGCGGCATGACCTTAAAGAAACGAAGTGTTTGCCCTACGAGGTTCTCCAGTCTCTCTCCGTACCCCTCTATGCATTCCCCACGGAGGGCCAGTCTCCGTTCCATGCGTTCACTGTCTTTCCTGTGCGGGGACATCAATGTGTCACCCGCGATGCAGGGATCACTTTTCACTTTCTTCATCCCTTTGCCCGCGATGCTCGCCAGTTTCGGCTTGCGCATCCTGATTCTGGTTACCGTCATGGCGGCGGTAGCGCGAGGGCATGTTTAAGTCGTCGCCTTGGCGAAACCGCGCTTCCTTTCGAAGCGTCTCAGGCAACTTACTGCCTGTTGCCGATTTTTCCTGCCGGTTTACATGATCGTTTTCCATGGCGACGTGTTCAAGTGATTCTGCTATTACAACCAAACAAATCCGTGCCTTCGATCTCATTTTAGGCCAATCATTGATTTTTTATCGCCAGAAAAACATCATCCTATGCCGTGTCATTATTACTGCTTGCCCGGGGAGCGGCGCCGGCCATGGGCACAACGTTTTTCATGTTTGAAGCCTTGACCCTGATTACCGGCTATGAAAAACGACAAGCACGATTACCTATGGTGGCAACGCGGGATCATTTATCAGATCTATCCGCGCTCGTTTCAGGACAGCAACAGCGATGGTGTAGGCGATCTGAAAGGTATTCTCGGCCGACTGGACTATCTGGAATGGCTTGGGGTTAACGCGATCTGGATATCGCCGATCTATCCTTCGCCCATGGCCGACTTCGGCTATGACATTTCTGATTACGAGAATATTCATCCGCTATTTGGTGACCTCAGCGACTTTGACACGTTGTTGCGGGAAATTCATAGGAGGGGGATGAAACTTATTCTTGACTTTGTGCCCAATCACACTTCCGATCAGCATCCATGGTTCATAGAGGCGCGTTCGTCACGCACGAATCCAAAGCGCGACTGGTATATCTGGAAAGACCCGGGTCCCGATGGCACGGTCCCCAACAACTGGCTGGCGGCATTTGGCGGCACGGCCTGGGAGTGGGACGAACGAACAGGGCAATATTACTATCATGCCTTTCTTAAGGAACAACCCGACCTTAACTGGCGGAATCCCGAAGTCCAGCAGGCTATGTTGAGGTCAATGAAATTTTGGCTCGACCGCGGCGTGGATGGATTCCGTGTCGATGTCATGTGGCACATGATCAAAGACGATCAGTTCAGGGACAACCCGGTCAACTCCGACTACCAGGCACACATGGCCACATACGATCAGGTACTGCCCGTATACTCCACCGATCAGCCGGAAGTTCACAAAATTGTCCGGATGATGAGACACTTGCTTGATGAGTACGACGACCGGATGATGATCGGGGAGATTTATCTTCCCATTCACAAGCTTGTGGCATATTATGGCGCCGACAAAAAGGGCGCGCACCTGCCGTTCAATTTCCAGTTGCTCACAACCGCGTGGGATCCGCGACAGATCGCATTTGGAATTGCCGAGTACGAAAGCGCCTTGCCATCGTACGGCTGGCCGAATTGGGTGTTGGGCAATCACGATCAGCCACGGGTAGCGAGCCGGGTCGGCGCAGAACAGGCGCGTGTGGCTGCGATGCTCTTGTTAACCCTGCGCGGCACGCCAACGATCTACTACGGCGAAGAGCTCGGGATGAAAGACGTACCGATCCCCTTTGAGGAGATACAGGATCCGCAAGGGCTGAATATGCCCGACAAAAACCTCAGCCGGGATCCGGCCCGAACGCCTATGCAGTGGGACGATTCGGAGTATGCCGGCTTTTCGCGCAACCGGCCCTGGCTAAGGGTTGACAGGAATTATCGTACGGCCAATGTAAAGATCCAGCGTCAGGATCCGGGCTCGATGCTTACACTGTATTCAAAGCTCATCAAGTTGCGTCAGGATGAACCTTCCCTTTCCGTCGGGGAATTTGTCCCGGTTTATTCGGATCACCAGATGATCGCTTACTTACGGCATAAGAAAGGAGCACAGCGTTTCCTGGTCATGCTGAACCTGAGCCACCGCCCGTGTTATCTTAAGCAAAAACACACCACCTTTTGCGGAACGATTATCATTTCCACCGCACCGGAGCTGGAGGGCAGCTACGTTGAGAATACGATCAGCCTGAGCGGTGACGAAGGCGTGATCATCAGACTGGA
>DASPNN010000628.1:0-2958 GCA_035626495.1 Chryseosolibacter sp. | reverse complement strand
TCAAAACCATCATCGCCCCGCTGATATTCGCCACTCTGGTGGTCGGTATCGCCGCGCATTCGAATCTGAAACAGGTTGGCAGAATGGGATTGAAAGCAATCCTGTATTTTGAAATCGTAACCACCATTGCGTTGTTTATCGGGCTTGGCGCGATCAACCTGACGCGCGCCGGAGAGGGCGCCAACATCCAGGCTGAGCAGGTCCAAACTGAAAAGGGGGAACAGATTCTCGGCAACCGGAAAAAGGACCATAATGTGATTCTGGAGATCTTTCCTGAGAATATCGCGAAAGCGGTAGGCGAAGCACAGGTACTGCAGGTAGTGGTATTCAGCATTTTCTTTGGGATCGGACTCGCGATGCTCAATGAACAGAAGAAGAAGCCCATGCTTCAGTTCGCCGAGGGCCTCTCCGATGTGATGTTCAAGTTCACCGACATCGTCATGTACTTCGCACCGTTTGCCGTGTGCGGCGCGCTGGCCTATTCTATAGCAACGTTCGGTTTCGATGTTTTAAAGAATCTCGCCCTGCTGGTGGCCACGTTGTACGGCGCCCTGCTCGTGTTCGTGTTCCTCGTCCTCGCCCCGATCGGCTTGCTGATCCGTCTGAATTTCAAAAAATTCATTCGCACTATTTCAGAGCCGGTGGCGATCGCTTTTTCAACCGCTACGAGCGAAGCGGCGTTGCCCAAAGCGATGGAGAACCTCGAGAAAATGGGTGTCCCGAGAAAGATTGTGGCTTTTGTCCTTCCAACCGGCTACAGTTTCAACCTTGATGGAAGTACACTCTATCTTTCGCTTGCGTCTGTGTTTGTAGCCCAGTTTGCTGGTGTGGAGCTAACCTTAAAAGAACAGCTGTTTATGGTGCTCACCCTGATGCTGACCAGCAAAGGAGTGGCGGGCGTACGCGGCGCGACATTCCTGATCCTGGTAGCAACCGTGAATGAAATCGGGATCTCTCCGGAAAAAGCGTTTGTTATCCTGGGTGTAGACGCTATCATGGATATGGGAAGAACAACTGTGAATGTGATTGGCAATTGCCTGGCCACGGTGGTCGTGGCTAAATGGGAAGGTGAGTACTCCGACTCCCGGCCCCTGATCATGCAGGAAGAATCGGCGAAGACGGGCCTGTGAAAGCAACAGCCGGAGAGTTCCCCCGGCCGCTGCATTCTTTACCTAAACATCGGTGCCTCGCTTGCTGCTTACCATAATGATAATTCCAGCTACCAACAATATGGCTCCCGTTACCGGCGACCAGTAAATCGGTGTCCGCTCCGTTTTGTTGATCTCAATTGGACCGACATCTGCCACTTCCTTCTTAGTCACCAGATTAAACCCGGTGAATACCGTCATTATGCCGCCAATGACTATCAATAGAATTGCTAATGTTTTCATAAACAATCGTTTTAACGTTACCCGTGGGGTCTTAAAACTTGTGCCTTCGAAAAACGACTGAGAACCAACAATTTAACAGCCGCTGAGGAATTTAGTCAACAGGGACATCGCCGGTAACTTTAACTTGTCCGCATGTAAGTAATACGCTGAAATAGACGCAGGAAACTGTTGCAGCCGTTTTCTAATTCCGGTGCAATTTGTGATAATTGTCATTCTGTTTACCAACCTTAAAAAACCCTTCTATGAAAAAGTGGCTTCCTTATTTTTTTGGATCAATCTGTCTTTTGCTTTCTCACTTAACCAGCAGCCAGGCGCTGCAGCCCACTGTAACCTGGGGCAAGGAATTCAGCGCGCCTAAGCGTTCATCACTGAATGACATCATTGGCTTTGACAAAAGCGGAATCTATGCAATCAAGGAAAAGTTCGGCTTCTCCAGCGTGAAATACACCATCGAACATTACGACCCTAGTTTTGCGCCGACAAAGTCATACGAGCTTGAGCTTGAAGAGGACGGAAGGAGTTGTGTGCTCGAGCACGTTCTGCAGCTCCGTGGCAAACTCTTTCTTTTTTCGTCTTTCGCGAACCCGAAAACAAGAAAGAAGGTTTTGTCCGTTCAACAAATCGACAAGACCACGCTTCAGCCCGAAAGCGCAAAGCGCAAGATCGGCGAGATCGATTTTGCCGGCGAGAGCCGGGCGAACAGCGGCGAGTTTGCAATCCGCGTATCGCGCGACAGCTCTAAAGTAATGGTCAGCTACAAGCTGCCCTATGAAAAAGATGAGCCCGAAGCTTTCGGATTCTATGTCTTGTCTGATGACCTCCAGCCGATCTGGAACAAAGAGGTGCGCGTCCCGTATGAAAATGAATTGTTTGACATCGAGACCATCAAAGTGGACAATGAAGGAAACGTTTACCTCCTTGGACTGATCTACAAACAGAAAAGAAAAAGCAAGCGCAAGGGCGAGCCGAATTATACATACCAGGTTTTCGCCTACCTCGACAAAGGGAAGTCGACAAAGGAATATCCGGTTTCCCTTGAGGACCGCTTCATCACCGACATGCAGCTCGAGATCGCGAATAATAAGAACCTGATCTGCGCCGGTTTTTATTCAGAAAAAGGCACCTATAGCATCCGGGGTACCTACTTTTTAACCGTTGACGCGAAGACAAAAGAAATCAAAACGAAAAGCTTCAAGGAATTCGGAATTGATTTCATCACCGCAAATATGACCGAAGGTGCCGCGGAACGAACGAAGAAAAAGGAGGCGAAAGGTGAAGAGAACGAACTTTACGAATATGACCTCGACAAACTGCTTGTCGGCAAGGACGGAAGCGCCATGCTGGTTGGCGAGCAATATTTCGTCAAAACCGTGGCCAGTAGCCGGATGATCAATGGGATGATGCAGACCACGTATACCAACCATTATTATTACAACGACATCATCGTGGTGAAGATTGACCCGAAAGGCCAGATCCAGTGGGCGGAAAAAATCGCGAAACGCCAGCACACCATCGAAGATGGTGGTTTCTACTCGTCGTATACAATGGGGATCGTCAAAGGCCAGTT
>DASPNN010000627.1:0-8146 GCA_035626495.1 Chryseosolibacter sp. | reverse complement strand
AGCGCGTTCGAGGTTTTTGGTCAAAGAGAAAAGGGTCAGCAACGTCTTGACATCGTCCAGGTTGGTGCGGATCAGGTCCACTGTTGTCTTGGTTGCCTTTTTGTGATATTCATTGAGATGCTCGTCTTTCTTTTTGCTTTTCAGGGCAAGTGAAGTATCCGCCTTTTGAAACGCGAGGTGCATCTCTTTCAGCATCTCCACGATGATTTCAAGCATTTCAGGGATCTGCAATTCGGCGACGAAACCACGGGTCTTTTTGTCCGAGTTGTTTTTGAGGAATTTTGCTAGGCTTTTTGCGTTATCGCCGATGCGTTCGAGGTCGTTCGTGATCTTAAGGGTAGCGAGGACGAGGCGCAGATCCGTTGCCACAGGCGTGAAAAGCGCCAGGATATTTTCACAGTCACGGTCGATGGCGATCTCCTGCGCGTTTACCTTTTTCTCATCTGAGATGACCTCCTCCGCAAGCGAGATGTCATTTTTGGCGATCGCCGCCTTGCATTTCTCCATTTGAGTGATAACAAGGGAAAGCATGTCCAGAAGGTTGTCCTTTAATGCGTTGAGTTCAGGTTCTATTGCTGGCATGGTGTCTGGTTGTTGTTGCTTTTTCTGTACGGTATCAGCCGAACCGTCCTGTAATATAGTTCTCCGTTTGTTTGTTCTTCGGATTTGTGAAAATTTCTGAGGTTTTTTCATATTCCACAAGGTCACCCAGATAAAAAAACGCGGTCTTGTCGCTGACGCGGGCAGCCTGTTGCATGTTGTGCGTGACGATGACGATGGTATATTTTTCCTTCAGCTCATGGATGAGCTCTTCGATCTTGGCGGTGGAGATCGGATCGAGCGCGGACGCGGGTTCGTCCATGAGGATAATCGACGGCTTAACGGCCAGGGTACGCGCAATACAAAGGCGTTGTTGCTGTCCACCCGACAACGACAATGCCGGCTTCGACAGCTTGTCCTTCACTTCACCCCAAAGCGCGGCCTGCTTGAGCGACTTCTCGACAATTTCATTAATTTCCATTTTGTCGGTTATGCCGTGGATCTTTAATCCGTAGGCGACGTTGTCATAAATGGATTTCGGGAAGGGGTTCGGCTTTTGAAATACCATTCCGACCTTGCGTCTCAGTTCTTCAACACGGACCTTTCTTTCATAAATGTCCTTGCCGTTGATATATACTTTACCTTTTAAACGAAATCCTTCGATATAATCGTTCATGCGGTTCAGCGTCCGCAGGAAGGTTGATTTCCCGCAACCGGATGGTCCGATAAATGCCGTTACACTGTTTTCCTTAATGGTCAGGCTGACATCCTTCAATACGTGGTTCTCTCCGTAAAAGACATTGACATTTTTAGCTTCTATGGGTTTCATGAGTTTTTCCGCTTTACCAACTAACTTTTTTCTGCCATTTATTACGAAGGAACACCGCGATACCGTTCATTACAAAGGTGATGATAAGCAAAATGATGATTGCCGCCGCGCTGTTCACCAGAAAAGCCTCCTGGGGTCGTGACACCCAGTTAAAAATCTGAATGGGCAGCACCGTGAATTCATCCATCGGGCTGTCCGGCACGAAGGGCACGTAGGCGAGGGCACCGATGACGATCAGAGGGGCAGTTTCTCCGACCGCGCGCGATAATGCGAGTATGATCCCTGTCAGTATCCCACCCTTTGCTGCCGGAAGCACCTGATACCAGATTGTTTGCCATTTCGTGGCGCCCATGCCGAAGGAGGCTTCGCGCAGGGAACTCGGGACCGCTTTCAGCGCCTCGCGTGTTGCCACAATAATGATGGGCAGGATCAGGAGCGCCAGGGTAAACGCCCCCGCCAGCAGGCTGCCGCCGAACGCGAGCACACGCACGAATATCTCCAGTCCGAGCAAACCGTAAATGATCGAGGGCACACCGGCGAGGTTGGCGATGTTGAGCTCTACAATCCGGGCAAACCGGTTTTTCTTTCCGTACTCCTGCAGGTAAATGCCCGCAGCCACGCCGATGGGAATGGCAATGATTGCGGTCAGGCCAAGGATCCAGGCCGTGCCTGTCCATGCCGTAAGGATTCCCGCTTTGGCCGCTCTTCTCGATGGCAGATTGGTGAGGAACTCCCAGTCGATGCGGGCAACTCCTTCGATGAGAATGTTGCCGATAAAGATCAGCAGGATGACAATACCGGAAAGGGTTGCCGAGATCCCCGTGTATTTGAACGCCGTGTCCTTTAACCGGTTTGACTTTATCTTATTCATAGCGCTCCTGATATTTTTTCTTGATCCAGTAGCTTACGTTATTCAGCAAAAATGTGAAGAGAAACAACGTGATACCGGCTGCGAAAATCGTTTTGTATTCCATAGAGTCGTGCTGCACGTCTCCCAGGCTGACCTGGACGATGTAAGCTGTGATCGTTTCAACACCTTCGCGCGGATCCAGCGTCAGATTCGGCTGCTGGCCGGCGGCGATGGCAACCACCATCGTCTCGCCTACCGCGCGGGCGATTCCCAGAATGATAGACACCAGGATACCGGAAGACGCGGCGGGGACCACCACGCTGAAGGCAGTCTGAAATTTGGTCGCGCCCATTCCGTAAGAAGCTTCGCGCAACGACTTGGGTACTGCAAACAAAGCATCCTCACTCAGCGATGATATCACTGGTATGATCATGATTCCCATGACAATGCCCGCGGACAAAGCGTTAAACGTGGACAGCCCGGGAATAAAGGTCTGCAGGAATGGCGTTACTACGGTAAGGGCGAAAAAGCCGTACACAACCGTGGGAACAGCGGCCAGTATTTCGAGGGCTGGTTTCAGTGCCTTTCTTACTTTCTTGTCGGCGTATTCACTCAGGTACACAGCGATCACGATACCGAGCGGCAGGGCTGTGAGCAAAGCGATCGCGGTGGTGAGGAACGTTCCGGTGAGCAATGGCAGAATCCCATAGTGCTTGTCGGAAAACAGCGGCGTCCATTGGGTATCGAAAAGGAATTTCCCAAGAGGAACTTCAGCAAAGAACCCCCAGGATTCGGAGATCAACACCCAAATGATCCCGATGGTGGTGAGGATTGTGATGAAGCCGCTCGAAGCGAGCAACACCTCGATTATTTTCTCGCTGGTCTTTTTCAAGATACTGATTTAAGCCACCTCGTTTTAAGCGCTCCCAATTTAGAATTACTGTTTAGCCCCGGCGAAATCTTGGAATTTTGCGAGCTGCGCCCGGTATTCTTCCTGCGGCAGGGCAATGTACCCAACATCCGGGACGAGTTCGGCCGCGGTCTGAAGATAAAAATTCACAAACGCGTTTACGTCCTTGCGGCGTGCCGCTGCCTCTGTCACGTAGATAAACACGGGCCGCGACAGTGGCGCGTATGTCCCGTTTTTGACCGTTTCAGCGGTGGGGAGCACCGCCCCGCTTCCGTTATTGACAGGTACGAGTTTCAGCCTTTCTTTATTTTCTTCGTAGTACGCCAGGCCGAAGAATGCAAGACCGTTCTTGTCGCCGGAAACACCCTGCACCAGCACGTTGTCGTCCTCGCTGGCTGTATAGTCACCGCGGCTCGCACCACTTTTGCCGACAACGGCTTCTGTAAAATAATCATAAGTGCCCGACGCGACGCCGGCACCGTAGAGGCGAAATTCTTCATTTGGCCATTTCGGGTTTACCTGGTTCCATTTGGTAACTTTCCTCTGCGCGGCGGGTTCCCAGATCTTCTTCAGTTCTTCAATTGTGATCTCATTCAACCATGTATTCTCTTTACTGACCACAATGGCCAACCCATCGAAGGCTACCTTGAGTTCCACGAAGCCGACGTTATTTTGTTTGCAGATGGAATCCTCCTGTGGCTTGATGGGCCTGGATGCGTCGTTGATATCGATTTCCCCGCGTCCGAATTTCTTGAAACCTCCTCCGGTTCCGGATAATCCGACCGTTATCTTAACATCGGGCTGCTCATTGCGGAATTCTTCAGCGACCGCTTCGGTAATCGGATATACGGTGCTGGAGCCATCTATTTTGATTTCCCCTTTTAACTTCGTTGCATCGTTTGCAGTTTCTGCCGAGTTGTCTTTAGACCCGCAAGCGGATAGGATAACCATCATTGCACCGGCGGCCCAAATCAGCTGAAAATTCGATTTCATATTGTTGGTTTATATTTCGAGCAAAGGTACTTGGCGCTGAGAACCTCGGTGAAGCCACGATGTTAAGTTTGTGTTAAGTTATTTAACATTCTGTTAAGTTAACGTTGTGTTATGGGAATGTTGGCGCAATTGCATTGTTTTGCAATCAAATAACATGATGACAATGTCAGCTCCAAAAAATCCCATGCATATTGCGGCGAGACTCGTTTTATTCTGTGCGGTTCTCGCGCTCTCCGGCACCGTGGTCAACGCGCAGGAGAGGTTACCACTTGATTTCTTTTTCAAAAAAGGGCGGGGTTTCGGTTTGGTTACCCGTGACAGTTTATTCTCGTTGAATTTCCAGTTCCGGATGCAAAATCGCGCGACCTACGTTACAAAATCCGAGGACGATCTGGATCCCGATTCATTCGAGTTCCGCGTGCGCCGTCTGCGTTTCAAATTCGAAGGATTTGTCTACGACCCGAAGCTGACATATTACATCCAGCTATCGGTTTCACGGGGTGACATGGACTGGCGCGTCACCGATTTAGGGGTTATCAATTCCAGCCCAAATATTGTCCGCGACGCCATAATTTATTACAGTCCGAAGAAACGTGTGCGATTTGGATTCGGGCAAACGAAGCTTCCAGGCAATCGCCAACGGGTAGTTTCTTCTGGCGACCAGCAGTTCGTTGACCGCTCGATTGTGAATGCAACATTCAACATCGACCGGGATTTTGGCTTTTTTGCTCAATATTCCGGTGACTACTTTAACCTCCGCGGTGCGCTTACATCCGGCGAAGGACGGAACGCGCTACCGGAAAGCAGATCTCCTTCCAACCAGGGGCTTGCGTACACCGGAAGGATCGAACTCCTGCCCTTTGGCAGGTTCACCGGAAATAATGATTATATCGAGGGTGACCTTGAACGGGAACCGAAACCGAAACTGTCAATTGCCGCCACCTACAGTTTCAACGATCAGGCTGTACGCACAGCCGGACAGCTCGGGAACGACCTGTTCCAGTCACGGGGCATTCGCAATTTTTCAGCAGACGTGGTTTTCAAGTACAGCGGCCTGGCATTCTACAACGAATTCATGCAACGCGACGTCGACGATGCGATCACTGTCAACCCGACCAATCCAAGCAGCACAAGGTATATTTATGTCGGCCAGGGATATCTTTCTCAGTTGAGCTATTTGTTTAAAAATAATCTTGAAGTTGCGGCGCGTTGGTCCAGGGTGACTCCGTTTTCTCAGATCGAAGACCGTGAAGATCAGGTCCAGCAAGTCGAATTTGGTGTAACGCGATACTTTGTCGGCCACCGGCTGAAAGTTCAGGGCAATATCCTGCACCAGACGCGCGACGATCTGTCGACCAGCTCTTATGCAGGAGGTTCCTGGGCGGCGTTGTTCCAGGTAGAATTGGGGATCTAGTCAAAATATTTTCTGTTCACGCTGAGGGGTGTAGGCTAGCGTGTACACTTCTTTCATTTTGTGCAGACCGCTTCATTTAATAATTTGATAACATCGAACAAAAAAAGGAAATGGAGACCCTGACTAACTTTGTTAAGCAAAAAATACCTGCCATATTTGATTAAACCCGGTTGGTTAACGATGGCAAAAAACAAAAAACGCGAAGTTGAAATCGTGATCATATCCGATGTTCACCTAGGCACTTACGGATGCCACGCCAACGAGCTGCTCAGGTACCTGAAATCCATCAAAGCAAAACGGATTATCCTCAACGGCGATATCATCGACATGTGGCAATTCAGCAAACGCTACTGGCCGAAGTCGCACATGCAGGTGGTCAAGCACATCACCGGTCTGCTGACAAAAAATACCAACATCACGTACCTGACCGGTAACCACGACGAGATGCTCCGCAAGTTTTCAGGCTTCAAGCTCGGGTCGTTCAAGATCGACAACAAGCTCGTATTGAAGCTCAACGGAAAGAAAGCCTGGGTCTTCCATGGGGACGTGTTCGACGTTACAATGCAACATTCGAAATGGCTCGCCAAACTCGGGGCCGTCGGCTACGACACCCTGATTTTGATCAACTCCTTTGTCAATTGGTGCTTGCAACGACTGGGCCGTGAAAAAATCTCACTGTCCAAAAAAGTAAAGGACAGCGTAAAATCCGCCGTCAAGTTCATCAACGATTTTGAAAAAACCGCGGCCGACATCGCCATCGACAACGGCTATGATTACGTAATTTGCGGTCATATCCATCAGCCCGAGATCCGAACGATTACAACACCGAAGGGACAAGTAACTTACCTGAATTCGGGTGATTGGATCGAGAACCTTACCGCCCTGGAATACGACGGCAACGACTGGAAGATCTACCGGTATATGGAAGACGAGCACGCGCAGTCGATCCGGTTGCCGAACCGTCTCATAGAAACCCTCAGCAACGACGAGATCTTCAAAGACCTCGTCAGCCAGTTTATCACCGTGAAAAAATGAAGATTCTTTACGCGATCCAGGGCACAGGAAACGGCCACCTCGCGCGCGCGGAGGATATTGTACCCATCCTGCGCAAACATGGCGAACTGGATTTACTTGTGAGCGGTGCACAGGCGGATATCAGGCTGTCGTATCCGGTCAAATACAAGTCAAAGGGGCTCAGCTTCTATTTTGGCAAAAGCGGAGGTGTGGACCTGGTCAAAACTTTTCGGAAAAACAGCTCCAAAAATGTATTTCGCGAGATCCGTGACTTCCCGGTCGGGAAATACGATGTGATCATCAACGATTTCGAGCCGATCTCGGCGTGGGCGTGCTACCGCAAGGAAAAGTCTTGTATCGCCCTCAGTCACCAGTCGGCCTTACTGTCGCCGAAAGTACCGCGGCCGAAACACCACGACCCGGTCGGGGAATGGATCCTTAAGAATTACGCGCCTGCTACCGCCCACGTTGGATTTCACTTTTCCCAGTTCGATAAAAACATTTTTACGCCCGTGATCCGCGAAAGCGTTCGCAAGGCGGCTGTGGAGACAAAAGATCATTACACGGTTTACCTGCCCGCGTACGATGACAAGAAGCTTGTCCCCCTGTTGTTAAATTTCAAGGGGGTCAAGTGGCATGTTTTTTCAAAGCATGCGAAAAAATCCTACCACGTCGAAAAACTGTCCGTGTACCCCGTAAACAACGCCGACTTCCAGGTCAGCATGGCGACATCGACGGGAGTTTTGTGCGGGGCGGGTTTCGAGACGCCCGCGGAAGCCCTGTACCTGAAGAAGAAGCTGATGGTCGTGCCGATGAAAAACCAGTACGAGCAATACTTCAATGCCGCTGCCCTCAAGAGCATCGGGGTTCCTGTTTTAAAGAACGTCAAAAAGAAACGCCTTGACAAGATCGGGGAATGGATTGATGACGATAAAAAAGTTGAAGTTGAATACCCTAACATTGCCGAAGGGGCGGTAGCCAGGGCGTTGAGTTTTGTATAGGGCGAGGTTAATATACCTCACCGCAAGGGCGCAAGGACGCAAAGAAGGGCGTGAGACGCACCGCGAGCGGCCTTGCCTAAGCGCGCACCAACCCTCGTGGAACATTCGCCTGGTAATCATCGTTCAGTGCCCGTCGGAGTCACTTTTCTTTTCCCCGAAACCTCGGGCCAAAAGAAAAGTAACCAAAAGAAAAGGGCCCCACGAACCCGAGGGCTGGCGCGCATGGATGCGCGGACGAGGCCTCACGAAGGGACGTGCGCGTGCATGTGGGTATGAGTAAAACAGACCCTTCTACCCGTGCTAACCGCCTACACACGTTCCTGAAGGGTCCACACTTTTCGTGGACGTCAGCCGCACTCGAAACACCTGGCATAAATGGGGATCTACCTCACGTTCTGCCTTGGGGCGCCATGGTGACTGTTTTGCCTACTGCTCAGGTGGTTTGGTCTTCGAAAAGGGTAATGGGAACCCGAGAACGCTTTTAATGAAGAAGCATTGGAATGGGTTAACACTCGTATCGAAACACCGAGCGAGCCATGCGAGCCTTTGTGTCTTTTAGCCCATTATGGAGCGTGCAACGACACCGGGCACGTGC
>DASPNN010000626.1:0-3404 GCA_035626495.1 Chryseosolibacter sp. | reverse complement strand
GCCCATTATAAAATTTACCGGCTGTATTCGAAAGCGATGTTCAACGTCGGCTACCGGATCACAGGGTCGGAGGAGGACGCGGAAGATGCTCTGCAGGATGCATTTATCAGTGCATTCAGAAACCTGGACAGTTACCGCGGTGACTCGAGCTTTGGCGCGTGGCTAAAACGAATTGTGATAAATAAGGCGATCAATGTGCTTCGGAAAAAGAAACATGAATTGATACCTGACAATGAGGATTGGGATGTCGCCGATGTGGAGGAAACGTCAGAATATAGGGAAGAGCTGACGATTGAGCGGGTAAGACAGGCAATTGGTAAATTGCCAGATGGATACCGGACCGTCTTATCGTTATATTTACTGGAGGGTTATGACCACCAGGAGATTGCCGAGATCCTTGGAGTGACCGAGTCAACTTCAAAATCGCAGCTCAACCGCGCCAAGAATAAATTGAGGGAACTGTTAAACACAAAGTTATGAATGACAAGCTGGAAGACTTTATCCGGGATAACCGCGCGCAGTTCGACTACAAGAACCCGCCTGAGCGGCTCTGGAAAAATATCGCGCGTGCACTGGGACTTGGTGCAGACAAGTCGTGGTGGAATTCGGTAGGCGTGTGGCGGGCCGCGGCCATCCTCTTCCTGGCATCGACGATTGTTTTGCTGATGCCGAAAAATCAGCTGCCGCGCCAGCAATCGGTGCTCAATGAATTCGCCGATGTTGAGCAGTTTTACATTCAGGAAATATCTGAGAAAACGGCATTGATCGAAGAGTTTAGACGCTCTGAGGGACTAAACGGTTTCACGAACGACTTCAAACAGCTGGAAGCGATGTATCTGGTACTGAGGGAAGAGATGAAGACCAGGCCAAGCGCAAAAGTAAAAGATGCCCTGGTGCTGAACCTGCTTGTACGCATCGACCTGCTCAATCAGCAGCTTCACAAACTCGAAACTGGCGAGTATTCGGAACCGGAAAAAGATACACCGGTCAAGGAGTCGACCTAGTATTCGGAACTTACCTCAAATTTTTCTTTTGCGGAATCCAGCACGCGCCCGTCCTCGCATTTAAGTATGCGCGTGGGAAATTTTTTGATCAGCCCATAACTGTGGGTGGCCATCAGGACCGATGTACCGCTCTTGTTGATCTGTTGAAAGATGCGCATGATTCCGCCGGCAACGTCGGGATCAAGGTTCCCGGTAGGCTCGTCCGCAATCAGGATCTGGGGTTCGTTGACCAGGGAGCGCGCGATGACCACGCGCTGTTGTTCGCCTCCTGAAAGTTGATGCGGCATCTTTTTTTCCACCGAACCCAGCCCCACGCGCATGAGGACTTCCGATAAGCGCGCCCGCATTTTTGCATTGTCAGACCAACCGGTTGCTTTCATTACAAACATCAGATTTTCGCCCACGGTCCGGTCGTTGAAAAGCTGAAAGTCCTGGAAGATGATGCCGATCTTTCGCCTCAGTTGCGGAATTTGAGCACTCTTAATAGTGCGCATGTTGAAACCGGCGACCGTGACATCACCAAGTCTCAGAGGAAGATCGGCATATAAGGTTTTTAGCAGTGACGATTTTCCGGAACCCGTCCTTCCGACAAGAAAAACAAACTCCCCCTTGTCGATGTTGAATGTCACATCTTTCAGAACAGTGTGGTTGTCCTGGAAGATGCTGACATCTTGCACTTTAACAACGGGTTCCGATGAAAACATCGTCATGACTGTCTAACGCATGTACCTGCGCATTTATTTGCGGTACGGCTATCAGCCGTTTACTTTCTTGTGATCGGCGAGGAATTTCTCCAGGCCACTGTCTGTGAGCGGATGCTTTAACAGACTCATAATTACGTTCAGCGGGCAGGTAGCGACATCTGCACCGATTTCAGCGCACTGAACAAGGTGCATAGTATGCCTGATCGAGGCGGCAAGGATCTCGGTATCAAAACTGTAGTTGTCGTATATCTGTCTCAGCTGCGCGATGAATTCCAGTCCGTCCTGGGCGATGTCATCGAGCCGCCCGATAAATGGTGACACATAGCCGGCTCCGGCTTTCGCAGCTAGGATAGCCTGACCGGGAGAGAACACAAGTGTGCAGTTCGTGCGAATACCTTCACTCGAAAACTTCTTAATCGCTTTCACACCATCTTTGATCATCGGCACTTTCACTACGATTTTGTCATCGATTTTTGCCAGTTCGCGACCTTCGCGCAGGATGCCCTCCAGGTCGGTGGCAATCACCTCCGCGCTGACATTATTGTCAACAATATTACAAATGGCTTTATAATGACTTTTGATATTCTCGTGTCCTTTGATGCCTTCCTTGGCCATCAGCGACGGATTCGTCGTTACACCATCAAGAACGCCAAGATCATAGGCTTCTTTAATTTCATTGAGATTGGCAGTGTCGATAAAGAATTTCATGCAGTGGAAAGTTTACAGATTTTTGCGGCAGAATTTATGATCAATCCGGCAAGTATACCCGCTCGCGGTTAGAATTCAAAATAAAATATTGGAGAATTCAGGAGGGCAAAAAAATGGCAAACCGAGCATCGCACCGCTACAACCGCCTACCCTTGCTACCTTCCGGTCCTGGGGGAGTTCAGCAGGAGCTGGTCGTGCTGGCTTGCCAATGCAAAGATACGACGGCAAACAGATTTCTAACGGTATCCTCGAAAAAATATCCGATGCGCGTTCAAACCGCTGGATTATTTCGGCAGCTTATGGTCGATGATCAGGTTATAGCTGGATCGTTTCATGTCCAGCGAGTGACCAACGAGTTGCCGAGTTTCGCCAGGACGTGCCTGGCGTCCGCTCGTCGAAACTCCCGTAATGTGCTCAATCGCGTGCCTGAGCAATGCCTCACGCGCATCGCCCAGCGGGTACAAATAAAGACTGTTGTCCTTGTCAAGGATATTTGGCGTAAAGCCGTTCGAATAGTCCGATTTGTTCTCGCTGTTGTAAATTTTCACAACAATAGGCTGCATGCCCCACTGGTTTTTCGGGTCGTTCTCTTCGTAGATCGAAATGGATCCGACATTTTTTCCGTACGTCACGTCGCCAATCAGGAAAACATCCATATAGGGCTTAAGTGCATTGATCACAAGCTCGCTTGCCGAGGCTGTTCTGGAACTGGTCAAGATATAGACGCGACCATTGGAAAGCTGTGTGCCAATATTTTGCGACTTCGTGAAGAACTCGCTCGTAAGAAAATCCTCGCCCAAGGAGGGGTCATTAAGGATCGCTTCTTTGACTCCCTCATTGTATTCTCTTTTCGCAAAGAGCTTCGAATTGTTAACACTCAACCCAATGAGGCTGGCAAGGTTATTGGCAGCGGTTTCCGTGCCCCCGCTATTGAACCTGAGGTCCAGCACCAGGTCTGTAATGCCGGCAGCTTTGAAGTCCGCAAAAA
>DASPNN010000625.1:0-10581 GCA_035626495.1 Chryseosolibacter sp. | reverse complement strand
CCTCGGATGCCGTCCATCCAAAGGTGCGCTCGGCTGCCGGGTTCCACTTCGTGATGTACCCCCGGTCATTGATAACGATGATCGCGTCCGGGGCATTCTGAAAAACGGTATCGATGTGATCTTCCGCTTGTTGAAAGCTGGCGGCTTCAACAGTAGGGATAATCGCCCGCGCTGTGTCGCTCCCTTCAAACGCATGAGCGACCCAGCTCGCGAACCGCGACTTGGCGGAGAGCGGCTTGGATACGTCCCTGTTAACGGTCGGGCCTTCGTGCGCGCCGGTCACAGAATGGACAGCCGGCTTCCGAAGCAACCCGAGGGCAAAATAAATGGATTCCCTCCACCTGAGCACCCAGGTAAGAAAATCCGCTACGAATATTCTCGCCGTCGCCAGAATCTGCACGTTATTAATGTTGCGTCTGTTCATTAGAATTCATCCCGTCGCCCTCACGCACTTACCAAAAAAAATTGCCTTACGGGCGGCGAAGACCCATTTCAGTAATTTAAGCCCTACCGCATCAGAAGACGGCTTTTTTGCCAGCATTGCATTCACTGACAGTTAAAAAAATAGTACGTTCCCCAATTTCGAAGTCTTACAAATAAATCACTTGCTGAAGTTAACACGAATAGTTACCCTTATAAAATCCGTGTCATTGTTTGTACTACAAAAAGGAAAGTAAGGGATGTAATTTTCAAATCAGTTTGTTAGAAATCGCATATTGGGTAAGCTCTGCGTTTGATTTCAGCTGCATTTTCTCAAGGATGCGAGCCCGGTATGTGCTGATTGTCGGTACACCGAGGGACAACGTGGAGGCTATTTGAGACACCGATTTTCCAGCAGCCAGCAAAAGGAACGTCTCGTATTCCCGATTCGAAAGCAGCTCATGAAGCGGGATGTCGTCGGGATTGGACAGCTGGGTTATCAAAAGTTCCGCCATGGTCGGTGTCACATATTTTTTGCCCGAAAGGAGCAGCCGGATCGCTTTAACGAGCTCGGTGTCCGCCGCTGCTTTGGTCAGGAATCCCGCTGCCCCGGCTTTCAGCGACCTCACCCCGATCTGATCTTCCTGGTGCATGCTGAAAACCAGTACCGGTATATCTCGCTCCTGATCTTTCAATTCCCGGAGGATATCAATGCCGTTTCTGCCCGGCATGTTAATGTCAAGAATTAGAGCGTCCCATTTTTGAGCATTGATCTGAGCAAGTACCTCACCTGCGTGGGTAGCTTCGCCGAACACCATATCCGGGAACTCTGCTTTGAGAATATGTCTGACCCCCGCCCGTATTGCGGCATGGTCGTCAGCGATTAGAATCCTTTTGCTCTTCATTCAATTTTACTGTAATCTCTACACTTGTCCCAACATGTTCCTGGCTCCGGATGGAAAGGTCGGCGTCTATGAGGCGAGCCCGCTCGCGCATTCCCAACAATCCCATCGAATAAGCGTGGTCCATTTTTTCGGAAGCAATGCCTCTGCCGTCGTCGGTAACAATAAGCGACAGGCAATTGTCTGCTTCGATCACTTCAACGACAACGCGCGTCGCTCCGGCGTGTCGTGCGATATTGGTCAGTGCTTCCTGACAGATCCGAAAATAGGTTGTTGAAATAGTTTTATCAAAAGATTTACGTGTCACCTTTATGCGAACAATACATGGAATATGTGTCTTTTTTTCGAATTCCCTGATCAGCCATTCAATTGACGGTATCATGCCGAGCGTATCGAGAATGCCGGGACGAAGCTCGGTCGCGAAAGTTTTTAACGATTGAATTGTTGTGTCAATTCCAGCCATCATATCCTGAACAGTCTCTCTGTAGACGGTTTCCGATGGATCCATTCGTTGAAGCACCGACAGTGACATTTTCAAACCCGTAAGCTGTTGCCCGAATTCGTCATGGATCTCACGTGCGATGCGAGAGCGCTCTTCTTCAAGGACTGTATTGAGCTGTTTGGCGAATGTTCTGATCTCATTTTCCTTCTTTGTCAATTCTTCGTAGGCCATTTTACGTTCTGTAATGTCGGTTTCGATTTCAAAAAAGTGTGTCAGATTTCCATCATCATCGAAAAGCGGCTGACCCTTGATTTCGACCCAATATAGACGACCCGACTTACTATACTTCTGAATTTCAAATTCAAACGCCTCACCCTTGCGCATCCGTTCAGCAATGCGGGCTTTTGTCTCTTGGTCTGTGCCGGGCCCATGCAGGAATTCTGAGATCTTTTTTCCGATCACCTCCGGGAAGCTGAATTCAGTCTGTCTTGTGAAGGCCTGATTGACCCATTCGATATTACCGTGCGGATCGGTCATAATGATTGCATCGGTTGTCTTTTTTGCGATGACCGAAAGCTTTTTCAATTCATCCTCTGCGTTTTTGCGGTGAGTTATATCACTGATCACCACAACAACTCCGCTAAGATTGCCGTCAACATCGAAGAGGGGGGTCGGAAATGGCTGGATATATCTCAGCTGGCGATCGGGACGAATCACAATCAGTTCCGGATACTCGACAGGTCTGCGCGCGTTCAAAACGGCCGATACGGGTGAAAACTTTTCTTTAAGGAGGGAACCGTCCAGCGAATACATCTGCCAGCTTGAGGACCAAGAGATTCCAGGCACGGGCTCTTTCCCCCACAGGTCGACGGCAGCCTTGTTATATACAAGCAGGTTGCCATGATTGTCGGTGGTGAACACGGCAGCCGGCATCTGTTCGATCAGATTATGATATTGCTTTTCGCGCTCCTCCGCTTTCCGGGTCGCCGCCACCAGGTTGGTAATGTTCACACCAAAAAAGAAAATACCCTCTGGCTCCCCCTCGGTGTTGCGAAATGGCTGGAAAAGAAAATTCAGGTAGATATCTTCCGGCTTACCATCGATATTAATTCTCACGTGGCGCGACGTATCGGCATAAGGAACACCCGTCTTGTACACCTCGTCCATGATCTCAAAAATTCCCTGGCCCGCCGCTTCGGGAAAAACCTCCCTTACCGTCCTTCCAATAATTGTGCTTGAACGACCCGACAATCCATAATAGTTGGCGTTCGCCTTTTCGAATACGTGGGCGGGGCCCTTCAGTATCGCCATGCTCACCGGCGCGCTGGCGAACAAATTGGCAAAACGTTCACGTTCCGCATTAATAATTTTCTGAAGTCTGTTCTTTTCCGAAATATCTTTTGCAATGCAATACAGCCCCTCGATACGCTCGTCGATTATTACCGGCATTGTTGTGATATTCAGCAGGAGGCGCTTGCCGGCAGCGGTGGTGATCCAAAGGTCAAAGTTCGTCGATCGTCCGTCGCGCGCGGCAGCCAGGAATTCAGCCACTTTACCAAGGTCCTCGGGCGAACAAAACTCGGAAAAGAATGAGATGGTGCTGACCATGGCTTCGTTGCAGCGCAGCCGCGAACCCGATTCGTTGGTTGATATGATCATTCCTTCGGTGTTAAGCAAAAACACCGAATCGGGATTTTGCTCAAAGAGGGATCGATACTCCTGCTCACTTCTTTTCAGGGCAAGCTCGATTTTTTTTCGCTGCGTAATGTCCTCGATCTGCACCACATAATATGAAAACTCTTCATTGGCGTCCGTAACCGCCGAAATACTCACGGAGGCCCAAATTGTTTCGCCGGTCTTATGGACATACCTTTTCTCGCGAAAGCAATTTTTCATCTCTCCTGCCCGAAGTGCTTCAAACGACTTGTCGTCATCCGGTGCATCATCGGGATGTGTGATCGCGCGGACATTCATTTCCAAAAGCTCGGGTTCGGAATAACCCAGCAAGGCGCAAAAACTTTTATTCACCCGGAAATAGCTGCGATCCGCCCTGACCAGCGCCATGCCTATGGGCGAATATTCGAAAGCGCTTCTGAAAAGCTTTTCTCCCTCATGGACGCTTTCTTCGAGATCCTTTTTTTCGGTGATGTCAACCACGTGCCCCGACATGATGTCGGATCGATTTGGATCGGGTTCACCAGTTACCCGGCAAGTCCTAATGTCCCCGACGCTGGTTTTTATCTTTAATTGCAGCTCGAACTTCCGGGGCTTACCCCTGAGGTAGCTGCAAAGGAGGTTTAAATTCTGAACATCGTTCTCATGGATGATAGATTGAACAAACTCGACATCGAAATGAACAGAATGAGGCGGAAGCGCGAGGAAATCATAGATGTTTTCGGAGAACCTGACCCGGTCAGTCAAAGTGTTCCACTGCCATGTGAAGGTCCGGGCGACCTGTTCGGTCTTCAAAAGGATTTGCTTACGTGCGTCCTCAACCCGCTCTGCCAGAACGCGATCGGTGACATCGCGGATCGAGTAAATAATGCACGACACCGACCCATCAGCGTCCAACACCGGGGTATTTTCCGGCAGCCAGAATTGCTCGGAAAAAAAACCGTGGCTACCATGGGTCCGCTCAATGGCCATTTTGTGTGGTGACTTATGCTCAAGTACATATAACAGGGAATAAGTCAGGTTGGAGGAATGTTCCGGTTGCTGCGCATCCGGAAATGCTTCGAAAAGACGTCTGCCGACCAGGTTGTTCCGTTTAAGCGACCTGGCCGTAAGGAACGCATCGCTGACCTCGGCGATCGTGAAGTTGGGTACGTTTGGCAAAAGTACCATACACGCCGCCGGGACCGCCCTGAATATTTTCGCCATTTGCAGCGCTGCTACCATCCGCATACTGATTTAAGATACCCGACATTGGGCAATACGTTGAAATTAAAAAAAAACTGCGGTCATCAATACCCCTATTCCGCTACCGGCATATTCTCAGAAACGTCTCAGGGAAACCCCTATGATCTCCGTGAAACAGCCCCATGAATAAACGGGTTTTATCCCAAAACAACTGGTTTTTCACCTGAAACGCGGTACGGCTCTCGTTCCGCATGATCAATTCATAACCATGCCCGGGAGTCGGCGGCTGGGAAACCCTGATTTTAGCCGAATCAAATTTCCCCTGACGCTTAAGAAGCTGCCGTATTGGACCTTTGATTCATCAAACGCAAACATTATGACAACACGAATCGCAGACAACACAGTAAAAGGAGCAGCTTACCTTTTATTATTCCTGGTACTGATCATCGTACAGGTGACCACAGCACAAGCACAGTCACCCATCAAGAAAACCTATATGGGCTTCACTGGTAACTTTGGCACACGCACCTTCGGCCTTAACAGTGATATAGACAGACTTCACAACTGTATCGTGAACCAGTCAGGCGGCCAACTCGGCGTGATCTATGGAAACAACATCGTTCGTTACCGGATCGGCCTGGTTGGCTACTACTCCTCTGGCAGAAACGTACCGGGATCCATTGACCTCTATGTGAACAATGCATCGGTTAACTTTTATCCGCTTGCCTTGATCCAGTCGAGCTTGTCAAGGGTGCAACCTTACATAAACGGCGGAGCATCCTACGACCGTTTGAAATTCTACGGCCACTATCTCAGCGAAGATGCCCAGGCGGCCAATTACAGCACCACGCGTGCTCCGTACCTTGGCGCTATCAAGCAAATCAATGGTGCGATCGGCACGGGTCTCGAAATCCGGCTGATTGAAAATCACACGTTCGTGCATCTGTTTTCGGAGGTGCGATATGGCTTCCAAATTTCAGACCTGAACAAAAACAGCCAGTTCGGCAACACGACTTCTTCCAGCCAGGTACGCTTCAACTTCGGTATTGCTTTCGGATGCCGCAAATAACATCATCGCTTTTACAAACAAACATGAGAACCCTGATCGTCCTACTCATTCTTACCGTGGTCTCGACCACGTCGCGCGGCCAGCATATGTGGCTGTCCATGCTCAGTGAGTACACAATTGCCGGTCCGCAATACGGAGCTGCGATCCTGATGGAGACGAATAAAAAGCTCGGAGCCGGCCTCTTTTACCAGGCTGACATACAATCGCCGGCGGAAGTTAAAACAAATAACACCTTTTATGGCTTGCAACTTCAAATACCGCTCGCAAAATCAGAAAAGATCAATTTCTTCGGTACTGTGCGCGGCGGATTGGTCAACGACAAGTTTGCAGTGATTGTGCCGGGTGTTGAGACGCGCATCAACGCCGGAAAACGGCTCGCAGTCGGCTTTGCAATGTCCATGAGGATGAATTATCCCTCCGTCCTCGGGAAATTAACGTATAGAATTTTTTAAACGGATTGATTATGTCAAACGCTTTCAAAAGATCAATTTTTGCGCTGGCCCTGATGGCAATGGCCCTGGCCAGCTGCGAACCGGTGCCGGAAAATGTATTCACCAGGCGTTTTGTGATCAAAGAGGGCAGCCATTATTCCACCCCAAGGCTGGCGGAAATGTTACAATCCAACAGGTTGAGGTTCGAGGCGACTTTTGATCAATCCGCCATCTATGACTTCAACGATCAGGCTATGCAAACAAATAAAAACAAGCTGATGGGCTTTGCTGACTGTAACTCCATGCACCATGAAAACAGCGCGCGTTTTGGCTGGCAGTGGTACAACAATCAGCTCGAGATCTACGCCTATTGCTACGTGAACGGAAACCGGGTCGAGGAATTTCTCGGCACTGTTCAGCCCGGGGTGGTGAACAATTATGAAATCGAACTGACAGCCGACGCTTATGTTTTTTATCTCAACAATGAGCAGATCACAAGCATAGGGCGGAGTGTCGATTGCGACAAGGGTGCGTATTATTTGTTATATCCTTATTTCGGCGGCTCGCTTCCTGCCCCTCACGACGTTACCATAGACATTACGATGATTCGTTAAATCACATCATATTTCGTTGCGTTTGGTTAATTGCTCCTGCCCCTCCCGTCAACCGGGTTGGGGCAGGTTGCTTGTATGTGTTTTTTTCTTTCTGTGAGGATTACCGGTCGACTTGTGTAATTAGGTTGCTGAGTTGCCTGTTACCAGTTGTTGCGAGTTGGGGCTTAGGGATAGCGTTATCCAAGTTCTGAATTCCTGATTGTTAAATTTTAATTTCGAGAATTGCTAATTTCTAACTTCGAGATGATGATACAGTGGGAGTTAACGGTTAAGTGGTTCCGGTTGTACGCACAGGCATTTCCTTGCTGGCTGGCTATGGCCAGCTGCACCCGGCACAAGCCCGCGCTTCAAATCAACAACTTCAAGCCGGCCCCGAGTACCTCAGGTTACCGGGAACAGTCAGGATAAATCTTCGCGAACCTTCGTGACTTCGAGTCTTTGAGGCAACAATTCAGTCCGTATCGTAAAACGTGTCGTCCGTTTATACAGATAACATTTTAACAGCGTACTTCCCCCCAACGTTTGTACAGCCCGGTCCCCAAATCAACATCCACGGGCAACAGATCCCGCTTACTCAGGGCAACCGGGGACAGTCAGCAACAAAAGTTCTATGTTAACCAATAAATCTTTGTGAACCTTCGCGATTTTGATGCATGAAACCCGCACGTTCCTGAAACGATCCAGTCATTCGCTTACGCGGACGACCTCTTAACCAAGTACCTCCAACTTTCGCCAGAGCCCGCGCTCCAAATCATCGAAACCCACTGCTCCGAGTATTCGGGGCAACCGGGAACTGTTCCCATCAACCTCTTACTACCCGCAGTCGGGTCAAAGTTTTTTCTTTATACTCACCGTCGAGCTTGTGATCAGCAGGTACCCGCCATCCCGGCCGATTTCCTGCCGCGTCAGCTCGCATGCGAGATTTGCAACCCAGGATTTCGTGAATCGTTTCTGCCATGAAATGGCCGTTCGTTGTGAGTTGAACGAATGAATTCCAGCGTCGCCGATACCAAACGCGCTCTGAAGGCGTGCATAGTCGGGAGAGAATCCCATACCTGCGGAGATCCCTAAAAAGCTGTCAGCGTCGCCAAAGTACCGTCGAACAGATACCACGCCGGATGCCGTCATATGCCCATCATACGGTGTCATATAAGGACGTAGCGAAACCCAATAATCACCGGCGTACAGAGTCACCGAACCCGTGTAGATGTATGCACGGCTGTCGGTGAAACGAAGGCTTCTCATGCCGGCCGAAGCTTCAAGGCTTCTGGCAATCTTAACATAACCCTCGACGCCGATCCGGTGCGCTGGAAAAAGCTCATCCGCAGAGTAAGCGTAATTCACATAACCATAAACCCGTTTGGACAACTTGGGGTAGACCTCGGCCTCCACCTGTGTTCCATAAGACTCGAACCGGTTAGCAATATTAACCCGAAGGGCAGCAAAACCCCACGCGCTCATTCGTCCGATTTCGGCGCTAAGACCACGGCCAAGTGAGTAATATTTGCTGAAAACGTCAGCAGAGGTTGCAAGCCGCACACTATATTTTTTCGATTCATCCATTATTTGCTGGCGAAGCTGGATCGCATCATGATGTTCCGGTGCAAGCCGCAGCACGCTCTCGACGGCCGCGAGGGCTGCCGCGTTTTGGTTCATTTCGTAAGAAGCCCTGGCTTTCTTGAAAAGCAATTCGCTTCTGTCCGGAGCATCGGTCAGCAGCTGCTCGATCACGGCAAGCGCTTCTGAAAACCGTTCACTCCACATCTCGACATCGACCAGTGTCTCAATCGCCTCCGTATTTCCCGGGTCCCTTTTTATGACAAAGTGAATTTCCCTTCGCGCCGCGTCATATTGTTTCTCCCATGCGTAGGTCCTGGCAATCAAGAGTCGCGCGTCTGCGTGATCGGCATGCGCGTGGATGATGTGAAAAAGTTTTTCTCGCGCCGCCGGGTAGTCGCCACTGAATGCCTCCTTCCGGGCGGCATGGAACACGCTGTCCACGGGTTGTGCTTTCCAGTCCTGGGCAAACAATCCCTGGCTCGAAAGGATCGCCAGCGCGATGGCGGCATTTTTTTTGAAAGAGCGCGGAATCGAAATCATAAAGTTCATCAGGTTGTTACAACAGTTGTTTTTTTGTACTGGACAAATCCCTGCCGGGTCATTTCGCCCCACGTTTTCTTTCCTTTGATCAAATCGATATTTCCTCGGATGGACCACCACACCACCCGGGGATGAAACCAGATTGGTTCGATGAGTGCTGTCAAGATCATTTTTGTAATGTCCCGCTTGTTGGTGTATTTAAAGAATGACATTTCTTCAGCCAGCAGCGAAAACATCGAAATAAAAAATGCGAAGGTGTACACACCCGCAAATGTGGCTACGAAGAAAGTCCAGTCAACCTTGCCCAGGCACGCCATGACCACGAAGAACAGGAAGCCGAAGAATTCTATGAAAGGCGCCAGCCATTCGAAAAAAAACCAAAACGGGTAGCTGATCATTCCCATCGTACCGTACTTCGGATTGAAGAACAGCTTCCGGTGAATTTTGAGCGTTTCAAATGTGCCGCGCGCCCAGCGATTCCGTTGTCTTCCCAGAATGTTGTAGCTCGACGGTGCCTCGGTCCAGCACAACGGATCGGGGATATACGAAACCCGGTATTTGCGCTTCTGGTCGTGCATATATCTCCGCATACGCACAACAAGCTCCATGTCTTCGCCCACAGTATTGTGATCATATCCGCCGGCGTGTACCGCGATTTCACGTTTGAAAAGTCCGAACGCACCTGAAATCAGCAATAAGCCGTTTAGCTTGCTCCAAGCCATCCTTCCGAGAAGGAACGCACGGATGTATTCGAGCACCTGAAATCTGGCTATCAGCTTCTGCGGCAGGCGCACCTCAATCAGGCGACCTTCCTCGATAACACATGAATTTGCGATCCTGACCACACCGCCGGACGCGATTACCTCTCTGCCGTCGTTGGAATCCTCCATGAAGGGCTTGACCATTTTCAACAGGGCATCAGGTTCGATGATGCAGTCCACATCGATGCAGGCCACAAGCTCCTTCCTGGAGAGGTTCAGGCCGACATTTAGCGCGTCTGCCTTACCGCCGTTTTCCTTATCGACGACCGTCAGCTTGCGAAAGGCCTTGTTACGGGATTTATAGATGCCGCGAACATGTTTTGTTTTGATTTGATATTGAAGGTCGAAGTTGACCCTTACCAGGTCGAATGCCTGGATCATTTTTGCAAGTGTATCGTCTTTGCTTCCATCGTTGACAACGAGAACATCGAAATTGTTGTACATAATCGACAGGAGCGACTTGACATTGTCAATGATTGTCAGTCCCTCATTGTAAGCAGGGGCTACCAGCGAGATGCCCGGTGCAAATGGCGAGGCGAGAATATACTTATAGTCCACGAAATAGTTCTTTTTCATGTACTTTCTCATTTCCCATGTCGAGATCGCGGCCAGTATCAGGTAAAAGGACACAAGTACGATCGTATATACAAGCACGAGCGTTCCCAAAACCACCAGCAATACATTCGTTATGTCGTGTAGCATCTTATTGAAGCAAAGGCTCGGAGAAATGATTGATAATGTTGTTAATGGCGTAGCGGCTTCTCGCGCTATATAGTGTCAGGCATGCGTTTCCTTCGTCTCCTAATTTGCGAAGGGCAGAAACCGCCTGAAAGCGGACCTGGTATACCGGGTGCTCCAGAAAACGGGCCAGCAACTCGCAGTCAGCGGATGGATCGCCGATTTTCCCAAGGCACGCTACCACTTTCGACGCCAGTCTGGGAAATTTCCACACGTGCGTGGACAACTCAGCAATCTGCTCGCGA
>DASPNN010000624.1:0-6569 GCA_035626495.1 Chryseosolibacter sp. | reverse complement strand
GTTTGTGCACAGTGGAGAGTTTGTTCAATTCAGAAAGCGAAGGTATGGTGCATCGTCGGCCGGAATCCCTGGCGACAGGTTTGTGATCTTTAACATGAATCACGACCAGGTCGGCAACAGGCCGCTGGGCGAACGCCTGTCGATGCTGGTGGATTTCGATCGCCTGAAAGTTGCCGCGGCGGCGATGTTTTTTGCTCCCTATATTCCCATGCTTTTTATGGGAGAAGAATACGGCGACCGCTCGCCATTTTTTTATTTTGTCAGTCATTCCGACAAGGCACTGATAGAGGCGGTCCATAAGGGCCGCAGGGAAGAGTTCAAAAATTTCAGGGACGAGGGCGATCCAGCCGATGCGCAGGACATAAATACGTTTGAGCGATCGCGGATCAAATGGGCCGCTCGTGAGAAGGGCGAGCATGCGATGCTACTTCTATGGCACAGGGAACTGATCCTGCAGAGGAGAACCATTCCGGCGCTTCAAAATTTCCGGAAGGATGATATCCGAGTGCACCTTGTGAACGAAAGCTGCATGATGATTCTTCGGCAATGCAGCAATGGCACCGGCAACACGATCTGTTTACTGAATTTCGACGACCGGCCGATTGAGTGTTCGATTCCGTTCCAGCCGAGGTCCTGGCAGAAAGTCCTGGATTCGAAAGACCCGCGCTGGGCCGGGCGTCTGGATGATCAGGTGATGCCCGAAATAATTCAGGGTCATGATCCATTCATCTTGGCAGGTTTGGCAGCGGTCATTTACAAGGCACTATAGCCACCAGCTATTTTTTGTCTGCGATTTTTTCGGCGAGCTTCTCGTCATCTATTCCGTCCGGGATAAAGAAGATTGCAGGGGGAATCAGGAAGCATGCGAAAGAAAAGTAAACATTGACAAAGGCAAGACCGATTGCGAGAAGGTACGCGAAGGTGCCAATGAGATTTTTTGTTTTCGCCCGAATGCTGAGCTTGCGCATCCTTTGCATCAGCTTTTTGTCTTGGTCTTTGTGCATGAGATTTTTTCGATCAGCGTGAACGCGCATGATCGTAAAGGCCAGGGTGGTCATCAGCATCACAATACCATATAACGCCGAAGAAGTCGAAAGGAATGGTTTCGCGCCAAGAACCGAGGTGGCCATCGGGATCAGGCTCATACAGAACAGGAAGAGGAGGTTTAGCAAGAGCAGCGGTTCATCAATTTTTTCCAACAGGTGGAACATGTGGTGGTGATTCATCCAGAAGATCCCGATCATGGTGAAACTGCCGATATAGGCGATTAGATTTGGCACCAGCTTTTGCAGGTTCCGCACAACCTCTTCCTCACCACTGTCGCCTGCCAGCTCCGGCATCATTTCGAGCACCATGATCGTCAGGATTATCGCGATCACGCCGTCGCTTAGCGTTTCGGCTCTTGTCGTTGCGATCTTCATGTGAAGAGTTTTTCCTTTTTCTCCAAAAATTGCACCCAGGGCCATCAATTTGGCGCGGCACGTTTATTATGCCCAGTTAGGTATGCCGGCTGGCAAATGAGGCCGCTGGCTGGTCCGTCATGAACAAGTCGGAAATATTTGTGAACAGAAAGGACGCCGGGATCAGACTCGGGAAAATCCTCGAACCCCGGTTCAAAGATCAGGATGTCTTAGTGCTTGGAATTCCACGCGGCGGCGTCGAGGTCGCATATCACGTCGCCCAAATATTGCAAGCGCCTTTATCGGTGCTGATCACAAAAAAATTACCACACCCGCTGCAGGAGGAACTTGCCATTGGCGCGGCTGCTGAGGACGGCTCGGTCTTTCTTACATCGCTGGCTCACAACTGGGATTCCGACACGATTAAAAACATAGTTAACAAGCAGCTGGATGAAATTAAAAGTCGCATCCAGCGGTTTCGCAAGGGCAGACCTTTGCCGGACATGCGCGGCAAGACAGTGATTATTGTGGATGACGGCATTGCTACGGGATCGACCCTTGTTCCGGCGATCAAGTTATGCAAAGCGTGGAAGGCCGCATTCGTCATTGTGGCGGCGCCGGTTTCCGGCCGGCGTTATGTGTCGGAAATCAATTCGCTGGCAGATCAGGTCGTCATCGAGCTCCAGCCGTCGAACCTGTCAGCGGTTGGCGAAGTCTACAACGACTTCAGCAATCTTGAGGACATTGATGTTTTAAAGATCCTGGATGATTACACAAAAAATAGCCACCGGGTATTACACTAGATCACCGCTATGATCGGCAGGCAGCATCGTACCGAATTGGAGCACGATCTCCATCCGCTTAGAACATCGGCGGACCTTGATCAATTGATTGATCGGATCGGGGATGCCAGGTTTGTTCTGCTCGGGGAAGCATCGCATGGTACCCACGAATACTATACGTGGCGTTCTGCCATTACGCGAAGACTAATTACCGAGAAAAAATTCTCCTTCCTGGCTGTCGAGGGCGATTGGCCTGATTGCTACAGGGTCAACCGCTTCATTAAGAGTTTTCGCGACGACGGTACCGAAGCGGTCATCGTATTAAAGGGCTTTAACCGATGGCCGAGTTGGATTTGGGCCAATTGGGAAATCGTCGCCCTCGTCAACTGGCTGAGGAATCACAACGCGGGATCCGGCGCGAACAAAGTGGGCTTTTACGGCCTTGATGTTTATAGCCTTTGGGATTCGATGAATGTAATGGTTGATTACCTGAAAAAGGAAGATCCCGAAGCTGCGAAGTTTGCAACCCGCGCGGTAAAATGTTTTGAGCCCTTTGGCGAAGAAGGGCACCGGTATGCGCGGGCGACCCTAAACATGACAGCCGATTGCCAGGACCAGGTGGTTTCATTGTTAATGAAAATCCGCGCGCGAGCGCAATCGTATAATCACGATCCCGAAGCGTCGTTAAACGCTGAAATGAATGCGCAGGTGATCGCGAACGCCGAAAAATATTATCGGTCGATGGTTTCATTCGGAGGTCAGTCCTGGAACATTCGTGACCGCCATATGGTCGATACATTGAACGCGTTGATGAATTTTCACAAAAATGGAAAAGTAATCGTGTGGGAACACAACACCCACATAGGCGATGCGCGGTATACGGACATGAAAGACGATGGTTTGTGGAATGTCGGTCAGTTGGTCCGCGAGCAGCATGCCGATGAAGGGGTTTACATAGTCGGATTCGCCGGATATCAGGGGACAGTTGTGGCGGGACGGTATTGGGGCGCCGATATGGAAAAGATGCGTGTGCCCGCTGCCATGCATGGAAGTTTTGAGCACCGTCTTCATGAAGAGGCTGCTCAGGACCGCATTTTGTTTTTCAATGACCCCTTATCAGACAAAAAGTATGATCGGTGGACCGGCCATCGCGCCATTGGCGTAGTCTACAATCCTGAAGCGGAACGCGGCAACTATGTACCGTCGCTGATGCGATCGCGCTACGATGCGCTGCTGTTCCTTGACAAGACGCAGGCGTTGCATCCACTGCACATTCAGCCGGATGGTGACAAAATGCCGGAGACATTCCCGTTCGGTTATTGACAAAAAATTAAGATATGGAAACCTTGCACGAACTTGTGATCGACCAGCTTAAAGAACTCTACAGCGCAGAGACACAGCTGAAGATTCTGATTGAGAAAATGGCATATCAAACGGCAAACGAAGGGCTTCGGCACCGTTTTGAAAAAGCCTCCAAAGACATGGACCTTCAAACAACAAGCCTCGATCATTTGTTCAGTCTTTTCGGCGTGCAGAAGGGTCAGGAGAGGTTTGCTCACATCATGGAAGCGATCGGTACCGAACTCCAGTCATTCATAGATCTGGCACCTGGCAGTGAAGTTCGAGATGCGGCGTTCATTGCGATTTTCCAGAAGGCCCGGCATTATCAAATCGCAATGTATGGCACGTTGAAGCAATATGCCGTAGAATTGCGCAATGCGAAGGCGGAAAAGGTGTTAGAGGAGTTGCTTGCGGCAAAAAAGGAGGATGACCGCGAATTTTCGCAGACCGCAAGACAGGGCATAAACCGGCGGGCGATGGCTCCGGACGCTGAACATGAGGCCCCGGCTGGCGTTTCTGAACACTAGCCACCCCGTTGCACTCGCTGTTTGCGCCCACGGTACACTTGGAGGCACATAAACGTTTCAACAAGCATCATTCTGGCGTAATGCTTTTCAAAATCACCGGGAATCCCTTGGTTTCCCCTCCGTTATTCTTTAACTTTTCATTCCCACCCCACACATTCGCAGGGATCTGCTTCGGAATCAGTAATTATTTGTAATCATGTTCGATCAAAATGATGCGTTATGGAAAAAGTAAAGTCTGGTCCGTCCTCTCTTAACAGTGCCAAGAATGAAGGCATAGAAATCAAATTGTGGGAAATCTATCTGCTGCGAAACCGCACAGGGCTTTATGTCACCTTGAGCCGGTATGCGCTCGACAATGGACCGGTAGAAAAAACGCTCACTGATCGCGACATGGTGACATTTCGCTTTACAATATTCGACTGGGAGCGGAATGTTGAACAGTTATTTGCCGACCACAAAATTCCGTTTTGGGTTCACCACCGCTTTAAGCTCGATGCAATGTCGGCTCCGAAGAAACGCGTGCTCATTGCCGAGGATGATCCGGATATCCTTTCCCGGATGAATGTCATGCTTCGTCAGCAAGGATTTGACGTCAGCATTACCATGCGTGGAAAAACGGTTTTCGAGGAAAGCAATGAGTCCGCCGACGTGATCATTCTCGACAAGCGTTTGCCCGATGCAGACGTATTTGGGGTATGCCGTCAGTTGCGCGCGCAAGCGGAAACACGCGAAACACCCGTGATCGTTATTTCATCCAGCCGCAATATCGGCGAGCAGGCTAAAAGCGCCGGTGTTACCGATTTTCTTGTTAAGCCTTTTCAAATGGAAGACCTGTTGCGAATGGTCAATCGCTACACAAAGTCTGAGACCCGGCTTGTCGCGGATCTGCATTGACTGTCAGAAACAACAACCCGGGAACGAGGCCCGGTTTTTTTGCCAATAGGCTGCATGGCGATACGAAAGGTTCGGTATCCCCTGCTGTTTAAATGTAAATGCAGGGCATGAAATACTCTCTTTACCTCGGCAGGATTTCCGGAATCAAGATTTCCGTCCACTGGACATTTACGCTGCTCATTCTTTGGATTGTCATTTCCAATATCAGATCTGGATTAGACCTAACGGAAATCCTCTGGTCGATCGGGTTTGTTCTGGTGATCTTTGTATGTGTGATTCTTCACGAGCTCGGCCATGCGCTTGCTGCCCGCCAGTACAAAATAAAGACACGCGATATTACGATTCTTCCGATCGGTGGTGTGGCACACCTGGAGTCCATGCCGGAAAAACCCAAAGAAGAGCTCGTCGTCGCGCTCGCCGGGCCGTTGGTAAACGTGATCATTGCCATCGTTTTATTTCCATTTGTTACGATTACTTCGCGTATGGCTGAGATTGACACACTCGAAACGATCGGCTCCGCCAATTTCTTGCCGGCGCTGATGAGTATCAACCTCTGGCTCGCGCTGTTTAACCTGATCCCTGCATTTCCTATGGACGGGGGTCGCGTCTTGCGCGCACTTCTTGGTTTCCGGCTTCCGCATCCGAAAGCAACCCGCATTGCCGCAACGATCGGTCAGGTGTTGGCGATTGGTTTTGTGTTTTTCGGATTTTTTGCGCACCAGCCGTTCATGATTTTTATCGGGTTTTTTATTTTTTTGGGTGCACAGCAGGAGGCACTGTACTCCCGCTCGCGTTTTGTCCTGCATGGCTTCACGGTCAACGATGTTCTCATGCCGGAGGTCCCTGCCATACCCGATGATCTTTCCGTTAAGGATGCGGCTTCGCACCTTTTGCATACGCAGGGTAAGAATTTCATTGTCACGCGGGAAGGCAGGCCGATCGGTACATTATCGAGAAACCAGATCATTAAAGCCCTTGCGGAACGGCATGATGGCCGGCCAGTGGCCGAGGTGTGCGATCTGGACGTGATGACGTTGACGCCGGACATGCCCCTGGATGAAGCGTGGACATTGATGAAACAGAAGAATAAATCCATCACACTTGTGACTGCCGGCGAACGAATTATCGGCGTCGTGGATGAGGAAAATATTACGGAGCTTGTTCTTATCCGGAATGCCTCAAGTAAGTAGGGGGCTGCCGTTGTCTTTTTAGAGAATCGTCCCTACATTTAGGTGTCACTGGCGGGAGTAGCTCAGTTGGTAGAGCATCAGCTTCCCAAGCTGAGGGTCGCGAGTTCGAGCCTCGTTTCCCGCTCAATTTTTCATGGCGTGGATTGCACGTCAAATCTTCACCTGCATGGTCAGGTAATATGTCCGTCCATCCGAAGGAAGAATACCAGGCCCCGGATACCCCGTTGCCCTGCGCGTGAAATACATCTTGTCGGTCAGGTTGTTTACCGAGCCTTCCACCCGGAACTTACCGAGTTGATAAGACAAGCTCAAGTCCATAACATAATAGGCGGGAATGGTGCCGATGACCGCGGAGACTCCACCGTCAACGGCGTTGGTGGCATCCGAATACTGGCTCGACATGTACGTATATTGTAACGACGCCTTGACATCCCG
>DASPNN010000623.1:0-2862 GCA_035626495.1 Chryseosolibacter sp. | reverse complement strand
TCCTTGATTGATTGTTCCCTGGACATTGTTCCCGGCCGTTTTACTCCTTATAGATGAATGTTTTGCCAGCCCCCTTTTTTGTGATATAGCCACGATACATTCCCTCGCTACAAAAGGTCATGGCGAAATTACCCCGCCGGTCCAGTGCGACCACGCCTCCATCCCCGCCAAGGCGCGGAAGTTTTTTCATGACCACCGAGTCGGCGGCATCAGCAAGGCTTAACCCTCCATACTCCATTAACGCCGAGATGTCGTGAGACACACTGAGCCGGATGAAGAACTCGCCCCACCCGGTGGCAGACACTGCGCATGTGTTGTTGTTCGCGTATGTACCGGCTCCGATAATCGGCGCGTCACCAACGCGTCCGTACTTTTTGTTATTCATGCCTCCGGTGGATGTCCCGGCGGCGATGTTGCCGAACTTGTCCAGCGCAACGGCGCCTACCGTTCCGAACTTGGTGTCGCGGATGTAAGGGTCTTCGAATGCATCTTTAACGGAAGCTTCCTTGCCGACTTCCTTTGCTCTGAGCTTCAGCAGCTGTTGGTACCGTGTCGAGTCGAAGAAATAGGAAGGGTCTACGATCTCAAGACCGTTTTGTGCAGCGAAGAGCTCTGCCCCTTTTCCCACGAGCATAACATGTTCCGACTTTGTCATGACAGCATGCGCCGCGGTGATCGGATTTTTGATTGTTGTAACACCGGCGACAGCACCTGCCATCAGATTGCTCCCGTCCATGATCGATGCATCAAGTTCATTCTTTCCCTCGTTGGTAAAGACTGCCCCTTTTCCGGCATTAAATAACGGTGAATCCTCCATGATTTTGATGGCGGCTATGACAGCGTCAAGGCTCGTTCCGCCTTGTTCGAGGACGGAAAAGCCAGACTCCAAAGCGGCGTTGAGAGCGTCGTGGTATGCCTTTTCCTTTTCAGGCGTCATATTTTCCTTGCGGATTGTGCCGGCGCCGCCATGGATCACCAGCGTTATCGGCCCCGCGGCTTTATTTCCATTGCTTTCTATAGAGTTTTTCATTTCACAACCAGAAATCAGACAAAAAATGATGACAAAAGACAGGTATTTGTTCATAAAAACATTTTAACACGTGGAAGTTATGAATTCCTGCGAACACAGAAATAAAATCTCATATGTGCGGGAATTTTGCAGAATATTTTTTGTTTTAGTGGGCAACTTCTAATTTTGCAAATCTTTTTATCACAAGAGGAAACGTAATCATGGCTAAGAGTAAAAAAGCACCCGCCAAGGCTGCGAAGAAAACAGCTAAGGCAAAACCAGCGGCAAAAGCAAAAAAAGCCGCTACGCCTAAGGCTAAGAAAGCTGTAGTGAAGAAGGCAAAACCTGTTGCCAAGAAAACAGCTAAGGCCCCTGCGAAAGCAGCCCCGAAGGCAAGCTCGAAAGCCGCACCCAAGAAGCCTCTCGCGATAAAGAAAACAAAAGAAGTTATCAGGAAATCCGCTCCTGCCGGGGAACGCAAGGCTGCTTCTGAGATGAAGGAGTCTGGCAAGTCTCCCGCAGCAACCGCGGCTAAAATTGCTCAGACGGCTCAACTAAACTTTTTCCAGATGCCCAACCAGCGTCCGATGGCTCACAAACCTGCTAAACCGTCGGTTAACTCTGAGGAAAAAAGCCGCTATTCCGAAGAGGAATTGAAAGAGTTCGAGGTTTTGATCAACAGAAAGCTGGAAAAAGCACGTGAAGAGTACAAGATCCTTAAGGACACTTTGAACCGGACAAACGATGAAGGAACTGACGCCACATCGGGAGGAAATACAAAGGTTCTTGAAGACGGCGCCGAAACAGCGGAAAAAGAAAATCTCAGTCAGCTTGCAGCCCGTCAGCAAAAATACATATCGAATCTCGAGAACGCGCTGATCAGGATCAAGAATGGAACTTATGGGATTTGTTCGGTGACAGGAAAGCTGATTTCAAAAGAACGATTGATTGCCGTACCGCACACCACCCAGTCGATTGAAGCAAAATTGATGCAGCAGGATTGATCCTGTTCCCTGGTTAAATCCCCGAAAATTTATTCGAACGATTTGTTCCTGTTTGCACTTCCGGGCGTGGGAAAAGTATTAGATTTGACGTCGCAGACACCACCAAATTTTACGAACTGTGGATTTTCTCCAGAATCATATTGAAGCACTGATCTTTTGTTCGCCCAGCCCCATCAAGCTGGCCGACATTAAGGCATGTTTAAGTGAAATGTTTAATGCCGACGTTCCCGAGGAGGACATCATGGGAGCCATTCAAAGGCTGGAAGAAAAATTCAATGCTGAAGAGTCCTCTTTTCAGCTGTACCGGACTGCCGGAGGGTACCAGTTTCTGACCAAACCGGCGTATCAGGCCAGCATCAGCATTCTTCTCAAACAACAATCTAAGAAGAGATTGTCGACCTCGGCAATGGAAACACTGGCGATCATCGCGTACAAGCAACCGATCTCAAAAACCGAGATTGAAAATATCCGCGGCGTTAACTGTGACTACGCTGTTCAAAAACTTCTTGACAAAGGCTTGATCGAAATCACTGGCAAAGCCGAGTCGATCGGTCGTCCGATGCTATACGGGACCACACTTAAGTTTATGGAATATTTCGGTATCAGCGATCTCGTTGAGCTGCCGACGCCTAAGGAAGTGAGCACCGAGGTGAACACAATTGGCCAAAACACCGACCTGAAAGAACCAGATGCCCAGGAGTAATTCAGCAGGCAGGTCACCAAGACGTCAAAGGTCCGGGCCGAAGGACTCAGGAAAAAAATTCTCATCGAGCAAACGAAAATCATCGCGATCAGGCAGCGAGCCGCCTTCCCGGCCCAAAAACCAGGCGCGGCCCTCGAGGCCCGTTC